>NZ_JBLVOM010000223.1:0-335 GCF_053543775.1 Acinetobacter endophylla
ATTATTAATGGAATAATTTTTACGGTAAACTTTCTCTAGAATTGAGAGCATCTCAACATCATCCATCACTTTTCTTAATCCGCTATCAACACTATAAAGCTCGATCCAGTGTGGTCTTAAAATAAAATGCCCATTCTCAAAATCAGACTTGGCAAAAGCTTTATCCTCAAAGAAGTCATCATCCTCAAATTTTTTATCCTTTTTCACTTGAGGAATAAATCGAATTAAATATTCTTTATTTAAATAAATAAAATTGACCAGCACAAATTTATTTTTAGATATGAATTTTAAGGTTTCATAAGAGAATGTCTCTAATGTGAAAATGATTTCAAGTA
>NZ_JBLVOM010000224.1:0-334 GCF_053543775.1 Acinetobacter endophylla
AATTGACCATTATGATTCCAGTCTGCTGGTGGCGTGATCACAATACTGTCTAACAGATCTTGCAAAGCAGCTTCGGCTTGGGCATCAATGGCATTCGGATCTACCGTAACACTTGCTGTCCATACTGGGGTATCAGGGTTACCATCATTATTTGTATCGATCATGGTTTGTACCATACCATTGACGATTGTACCTGCTGGTAAATCTTTCAAGGTGACAGTAAACAAGTTGCTTGCCGAATGATCCCGAATGGTAATGGCTTGATCTACCACATCGCTTAATTTAAATGGTGTATCTTCCTTAGCAGATGCACCATTATATTGCCATTGGTCAA
>NZ_JBLVOM010000225.1:0-332 GCF_053543775.1 Acinetobacter endophylla
GTATTAAGAGTGCTGCAAGGTTAGTTTTAATCGATTTAAAAAAAAGGAAATCCCGGGAGGATAGTTAGTTGCTTCTTGATTTAACTAAAAACCCTTCTATTTCTTTATAGATAGAAGGGTTTTAGCCGAGGTTACTGATGAGATAAGGATGCGTTAATAAAGATATAAGTCCTGTAGTTTAAAAGTTGAATGTAATATACCACGTTTGAAGCTTATTGATTTTTAGGAGGTAGCTGAAAGAAATGAATATCTGAGCTTCCTTCCCATTCCAAATATTGAAACCCTTTGCTGAGATACTCTATACTTTTTTCGGTTAATCTTTGACGGTAAAC
>NZ_JBLVOM010000226.1:0-324 GCF_053543775.1 Acinetobacter endophylla
CGCAAGATCCCAATCCTGCACTCCTTCATATCCTACTCGAAAGCCATTTATACTTTTAATTAGGGATGTCCGATATACTGCAAAGTGACAAACGAAATTAATGTGATATAACAAATGTTTACTGTATTTGCGTTTAAAGAATGGAAAGCATCTAAGTCCATCCTGTATTTTATCTTCATCACTATATATCAAATCAATATTCTTGTTTGAATTTATTGTATTTATAACCTCTTGTAGGGCAAATGGAGCTAGAACATCATCATTATCAAGCAAAGCCGTAAACTCACCTGTTACTAACTCTAGAGCAGAATTACTGCTTGCCGA
>NZ_JBLVOM010000227.1:0-409 GCF_053543775.1 Acinetobacter endophylla
AGGCCTGCAATGCCGAATCCAGCAGGCACGGATGCAGCATGTAATCTTGCTGCGTCTCCGCGAGAATGGCCGGAAGCGACAGCTTCGCCAGCACCTGTCCGTCTCCGGTATACACGGTATCCAGGCCTTGATGACCTTTGCCATATTCAAGACCGGATGCTGCAAAGGCTTCGTAACACTCTGCGGAGGGCAAGGTTCGTCCCTTGCAGGCCGCCTTCAGCGCGGTCAGATCCACGGAGGCCGCTTCGAGGCCCGCTTGTACTTCTATGGTCCCTTGGCTGCAGAATGTATCGCCCTCGCCTTTCTCCAGGTAGACTTCATAATCGATCTCCCCGTTCTCTTGAGGATCGAGGCCGATATGCACCTGAACCGGCTCGTCTCCCGCTGTGACCGGGCTGGCCCAGACGAT
>NZ_JBLVOM010000228.1:0-305 GCF_053543775.1 Acinetobacter endophylla
CAATATCTGGATTTAAAAAATTAGAGTTTGCAGTGAGTGGATACTTTATTGAACGAATAAAGGGGAAAGAGAAACAGCAAAATGCCATTAAATTAATTCTTGGGGTCGAGATTTCTTGTTCAGAAAAAATTCACCTTGTAGGGATATTTGATGAATCGAATCATACTGCTGTTCAATATTTAATAGATAATCATGTTCCATCTCAAGTAAACGGTACATATGAGACAAGTTTATCTATGATTGATAAAATAAGCGAAATTGGAGGGATTCCATATATAGCTCATATAAATACAGCAGACTTAAAA
>NZ_JBLVOM010000229.1:0-445 GCF_053543775.1 Acinetobacter endophylla
AACGTATGAAAGGCGGGAATCAGGTGTGATCCCATTTCTAAAATAAAAACGGGTAGAGTCAATAAGACTGACAAAATTAAATCTTTTTTAAGTTTTTCTAATTCAATATTCTTTTTATCTTGAAAGCTTTCCGTAGTTTGATGAACTGACTTTGCTTCAAACCCTGCTTTGGTGACAGCCTGAATTAACGAGTCACGAGTGACAGATGAGCTTGCCTGAATAGTCGCTTTTTCAGTAGCCAGATTTACATGTGCTGATTCCACACCCTCAACAGATTTTAAGGCTTTTTCTACTCGACCTACACAAGAAGCACATGTCATCCCCTCAATCTCTAATGTTTCACTGTAGTGTGGCGTATCAGTCATTTCGGTACTCATATACGATCTCTATCATTTAGATATGCTGAGTTCTATATGCGAAGATCAGCTCGAACCAAGATTAGGGG
>NZ_JBLVOM010000230.1:0-9624 GCF_053543775.1 Acinetobacter endophylla
ACAACCAATTGGCCCGCATATAACCGAGCACTCATGAGTCGCGGAAATATTGCCATTTGGTTTGATCCTGCTACGCAATGGTATGCTCCATCAAAAGGCAAACAAGGGCGAAATCAAACCTACTCCGACGCAGCCATCCAATGCTGCTTAATGATTAAATCCTTATTCCGTCTATCTTTACGTATGGTCACTGGCTTTGTGCAAAGTCTGATTAAACTTTGCGGATTAAATTGGATAGCTCCAGATTACACCACGCTTTGTAGAAGACAAAAGCATATTGATATTGCAATCAGCTACCAAAAAAGTAGCGATGGGCTGCATCTACTCGTAGACTCTACAGGCATGAAGTTTCTAGGTGAGGGCGAATGGAAACGCAAGAAACATGGAGCTGAATATCGTCGCCAATGGCGTAAACTACATATTGGTATAGATGCCAAAACCCTACAAATACGCGCTATTCAGCTCACAACCAATAATGTCAGTGATTCACAGGTGCTTGGTGATTTACTTAATCAGATTCCACAAGATGAGCAGATTGACTCTGTTTATACCGATGGAGCTTATGACACCAAGCAATGCCGTCAGGTCATTGCAGATCGGCAAGCACATGCGGTGATTCCACCTAGAAAAAATGCGAAACCATGGAAAGATACAAAGAGTAGCTCGCTAGAGCGAAATGAATTACTTCGAACAGTTAAACGTTTAGGCAGGACATTATGGAAAAAATGGTCAGGCTATCATCGGCGCAGTTTGGTGGAAACCAAGATGCATTGCATCAAATTATTAGGCGATAAATTAATGGCAAGAAGCTTTCCTAGTCAGGTGAATGAAATTCATGCACGTGTAGCAGTCCTCAACAGATTTACGGAATTAGGTCGACCACTTACCCAAGTTACGCCTTAAATTTGGCTCAATTAGGGGCGCTTTGCATTTCAAATCTTTGTGCAACAAAGCCATACGCAATTACAGTTGCAATATAATCCTGACTTTTGTAGGCAACTGGGCGTATCAACTTATCTCAACACGCACATAGGATTAGCTTATTTCATTGATGATCGCTATTTTGACCATTATGGTTTACAACCAGAAAACTTAATAAATTTTTCAGATGTCTATGCTCAATTGTTGCATGACTTTTATGAGTTTTCAGGTTATCAGCCAGATCAGCTATGATCTAGGTTGCGACGGCGTACACAGGATCAGTAAAACCAACATGCAATAGCGTAAGACGGTTAGTGCCTTTCCATTGTTTTGGGATACTAGCTCAAACTTAAAAGAATTATTTAGACTGCTGTTCATGCTGCAAGATAGAAATTTAAACTGCAGTCGTTCCATGAGCTTTTCCTCAGAGATTTCAGAAGATATAGCAATCTGCCAATATTTTTCTGGAAATAAAGAATAAATTCCTGTCAAAAATCGATTTGCTAGCCTTATATCAATTCATGATCTAGCATTCGCTCAATGATGTTTTCAATTTTCATGGTCTAAACTCCAAAATTGTGATGCGCATGGTTGTACGCTCGTGAGTGCTTTACATTTATTTTTGAGTGCTTGAATTCGTAGGTCGTGAGTGCCGTTGATTTGCTTCTGGCGATAAAGTAGCTGATTACGACTGCAATCGATTAACTTAGCGAGTAGGTCTCGAGAAAGACTGCATCTGGGTTTGTCATAAAGCTTTTGATTCACATCGTAAATTGCTTGTTTCGATAGAGACTGATTTAAGTTATGAAGTAGCTTATCGGGATTAAGAGCCTGTGGATTGATCTTGAGCTCAGTCATCAACTTAAAGAGTGTGTTGCTGAGTTGATATTGAACCTGAATGAGGTCTACATCAGCTTCTACAATGCTTCGAGCTTTGATTCGAATATTTTGTTGTTGTGCTATATAAACAAGAAGAAAGTTATCTGTTGCGAATAACTCAGCTGGAGCAGGTGCAGTAGCAGATATTAGGCTCACGTCATGTTGAAAGTGTGTTGGCAGTTGCGAGGCATTTAAAATCTGAGCGTAGCTTTGGTAAATTTTGAACAGAGGCGGGTAAGGACGGATCATGACCTCCTTTGTATAAAACGGTCTTTTATTGGCTAGCTGAGAATTTGCTTTTGTAGGCTTCATTTATTCGCCCTCCTGATTTTTTTAACTTAGATCAAGAAGTACAAAAAACTTTTAATTTTTATAAAAAGATCAAGAAAGTGGTTATAAATGTGGGCGGTTTTTGATGAATTTGAGAGGCTCAAAGCGGGTGGGAAATAGGGTGTATTTGGAATTTTTATTTTAAGTTATTGATTTTATTTGATGTGAATGTGGCTGGTTTCTTCGTGTTTTGTATTATCTCTGTGGTAGTTTAAATATGGCCCAAGGTATTGATGATGCTTTAGTAGAAATTTTAGGTGCTAAACAAATTAATGCCTTACGTAAGGCCGGTCACTACCGACGAGATGTGTATTAATGCTTAGCTAGATTGGCATAAATTCTATTTCTACAATCCTCCATCGATGGGGGGATTTTTTTATGGCCATCTGAATAATTATCGGCAATCACATATTTTTTAATAATTAAGATGTCTTGCACGAAGCAAATTTCAAAATAATTAGATAGACACGGCAAAAATAAAACGCTTGGCAAAATAAGATTGGCATGAATAGTGCATTATTTTAATGCAAATCATTCATTTAATGCTGAATTTAGCATCAATTTAGTTCACGAATCACGATAAAAGAAATTGAGATTGGGTATTTATGAAAATCTATACGGAAAGACTTGAGGGTAATGTCGTACAAGAAAATGTTGAGATAGTTGAACTGACATTTGATACACGACAAAAGAGCCGTTTTCGTGCAACTTTAGCTAACGGGCACGATATTGGTGCAGATTTACCCCGTACCGGCATTTTAAGGCACGGTTCATATATCGCAACTCAAGAGGGTGATGTACTGCGTGTCGATGCCAAAGCAGAAAAACTCATGAAAGTAGAAGCACCAAGCAGCTTTGATTTATTAAAAGCAGCGTATCACTTAGGTAATCGTCACGTCCCTTTAATGCTCACACCAACGGCGCTGTATTTTGAGCCAGATCATGTATTGGCTGAAATGATAATTGGACTTGGTTTAACGGTATATGAAACCATGCATCCATTTGAGCCTGAAAGCGGTGCTTATGCACAGCATCAGCATGATCACAGATTAAGCCCAATTAAGGCTTTGCATCATGTTCACACCTAATGCTTCACAGCTTTTAAGTCTGTTGACTTTGTCCTCAACGGCACTACCAATTGGGGCGTACTGTTATTCTCAAGGGGTAGAAAGTGCGATTGATCAGAGCTTAATTTTTGATGAAACCTCGAGCATTACTTATTTTGAAGAAGTGCTTGAAATGCTTTTGGTACGGTTTGAGCTGCCCGTTTTGAAACGCCTAATAATATCTTTTGATCAGCCTGAGCAGTTTGAATACTGGGCGCAGTTATATAGAGCAAGTCGAGAAAGCAAAGAGTTATTGGCTGAATCACAGCAATTGGCATTTTCATTAAATGCGTGGATTCGTGATGTGCTGAAAAAGCCTGTGAAATTAAAAAAGCAGATCGGTTTCGTACCCATCTATGCGCATCTTTGTGGGCAACTCGAACTTGATGTTGCAGAGGTTTTGACTGCTTATACCTTTACCGTACTTGAAAATCAGGTGTTGGCTGCCGTGAAAACTGTACCACTTGGACAGATGAGTGGACAACGGATTTTATGGCATGTGCATGGGCTGATTCCAGAGGCAATTGAACGTGCTTTAGCACTGCAAGATGCTGAACTCAGTAGCGCCTTACCTAATTACGCCATGCTCAGTATGGCACACGAAACACAATATTCACGATTATTTAGATCTTAAAAATAAAGGACATTTCACATGACAGAACGTAGCCCATTACGCGTAGGTATTGGCGGTCCAGTTGGTTCAGGTAAAACAGCGCTTACTTTAAATTTATGTCAGGCACTGCGTGAAAAATACAATATGGCGGTGGTGACCAATGATATTTATACCAAAGAAGATTCCAACTTTTTAACACGCCATGAAGCTATGTCACCTGAGCGTATTGTTGGTGTAGAAACAGGTGGTTGCCCGCATACCGCAATTCGTGAGGACGCCTCCATTAACCTAGCGGCTATTGATGACCTGTGCGAAAAATTTGATGGCCTTGAACTGATCATTATTGAAAGTGGCGGTGATAATTTGGCAGCAACATTTAGCCCGGAACTTTCAGATTTAACCCTGTATGTAATTGATGTGGCGGGTGGGGAGAAAATTCCGCGTAAAGGTGGCCCCGGTATTACCAAATCTGATTTGTTAATCATAAACAAAACCGACCTTGCACCAATGGTTGGAGCAAATTTAGATGTGATGGATCAAGACGCGAAACGTATGCGCGGTGAAAAACCTTTTCTATTTTCCAATATGAAAACTAAAGATGGCTTAAATGACATCATCAGCTTTATTGAGAAACAAGGTTTGTTTAAAGCATAAGGGGCATCCACTATGAAGTTATTATTGCAAAGAATTACCTTCACATCGTTGGCATTCTTTCCCTTGGTAGCAATGGCGCATCCAGGCCATGAGCATAGCCATAATAGTTTTATCAGCGGTTTTGTGCATCCATTTACAGGGCTTGATCATCTAATGATGGCGTTAGCATTTGGCGTATTGATTTGGACTGCACACCAGCGCTGGAAATGGGCCGGATTATTCGGTTTATCTGCCGCAATGATTGTCGGTTTTATGATCGGTGCACAATTCAACTTAGCAACAGCAATTGCTGAAAACGGCATTATTGCGTCGTTAATTGTATTGGCTGTTGCTCTTTGGACCAAAACCAATAAAGCCGTTCCTTTTATTGCTGCACTTTTGGCCGGTTTTCATGGCATCGCACATGGTACGGAACTTGGCCAAAGCGGTCAGGCAGTTTTACTGGTCGTTGGTATGGTTACAGCGATGGCATCTATATACGTATTCGGTTTGCTCGTCGGCGCATTTATTCAAAAATATGTGCCTTATGGTAAGCAAATGATTGGTGCTTTGACAGCTATTGTTGCTGTAATTGGTTTAGCTTGATGCCTCATTCATCTCAAATAATAGGGAGATGCAAATGAATGATCTGGTATTAAGCGAAACAAAATTTATATCGACACAACAGCAGCATAACAGCCAACTGTGGTATGCCTGTTTGGAACTTGGTTTTGCCTATCAAGTACAGTCAAATCGAACCGTATTACAGCATCGCAAGCATCATGGGCCTGTACGCGTTCAGAAGATGTTGTGGCCTGAAAAAACTGGTATTTGCCATGCAATTATTGTGCATCCACCAGCAGGAATTGCTGGCGGAGACCATCTGACTTTTGATATGAAAGTTGAGGCGAATGCGCATGCGTTAGTTACCACGCCCGGTGCAGGAAAATGGTACAAAACCAATGGCAAGCAAGCCTATCAGCATATTCATATACATGTCGCAGCACAGGCGACATTTGAATGGTTACCGCAAGAAACCATGCTTTTTGATGGTGCCAATGCAGACTCTGAAACACATATTCATCTAGATGAAATGGCCAGTTTTATTGGGTGGGATATGTTGGTCATCGGTCGACAAGCACGTGGTGAAATTTTTCAGCAAGGGCAATACCAAAGCAAATTTAGGCTGTATCGTGCAGACAAATTATTGGTTGCAGATAGTTTAAATTTTAAGGGGCAGGATCGGTGGCTTACATCCTGTTTAGGTATGAATGGACATGCTGTGATGGGAAGTTTCTGGGCAGTAGCACCATCGCGTTTAAGGCAAACAACATTACTGGCTGAACATATCGAATTAATCCGTGAATTGATTATGCGGATGAATCTAGCGGTGACTTTAACCCTGTTAGATGATGTGATTTGTGCACGTTATTTAGGCGATGATGTACGTGAATGCCATGATGCTTTTGCAGCAGTCCGTGCCCGTTTAAGACGCTATTGGTATGACCTAGCAGAAGAATTCCCACGGATTTGGCGCACTTAAGTTTTGCCATCATTGGAAAGTAGATAGGTCTAGCAAGATTAATAGATTAAGTGTTCATTTTACCTTTGGGTTAGGACACTAAAAATCAAAACGTGCGAGAGCGAAAGAAGAATTTGCACGCATTTTGCATTCTACATTTTAGAAGATTAGGAAATTGTTATGGAACTTAATCCAACTGAAAAAGATAAATTATTAATTTTTACCGCAGGCCTTGTTGCTGAGCGTCGTAAAGCGCGTGGATTAAAATTGAATTATCCAGAATCAATTGCATTTATTTCAGCAGCACTGCTTGAGGGCGCACGCGATGGCATGTCCGTGAGCGAGTTAATGCATTACGGCACAACCTTGTTAAGTCGTGAAGATGTCATGGATGGTGTCGCGGAAATGATTGCAGAAGTGCAGGTCGAAGCTACTTTTCCAGATGGTTCAAAGTTAGTCACAGTTCATCAACCCATTGTCTAATAAAAATAAGGAGTAAGCCATGATTCCTGGTGAAATTATTACGCCTGATTCAGACATTGAAATGAATGTCGGACGAGAAACACTGAAAATGCGTGTTGCTAATGCAGGCGATCGACCAATTCAAGTCGGTTCTCATTTTCACTTTGCTGAAGCCAATGATGCTTTGCAATTTAATCGAGAGCAAGCTAGAGGCTATCGACTCAACATCGCTGCTGGAACAGCAGTTCGTTTTGAACCGGGCCAAAGTCGAGATATCGAATTGGTTGCACTTGCAGGTAAACGTGAGGTGTATGGGTTTGCAGGGCGTGTTATGGGTAAATTGGATTAACTATTTTTATGCTCAAGTGTCTTGTTGAACAATTAAATTATTGTTAGTAATAAGTTCAATAAGTACATGAAAAAGCATAAGAGAATTAAATGTTAATAATGAAAATACGCCCAGCAACTGTTGATGATGTTGAAGCCATCGCTGCTGTTATTGAACCTTTTGTCGATTATGTTGTCGTGACTGAAGAAGGACGTGAACGCTTTAAACCTGATATGTTGAAAAACATCTTCCAACAACCACTTATTCATTATTTTGTGGCAGAAATTAATGAAGAAATCGTTGGGAATTTGGCGTATATCGCTCCATCTCATGTCATGCATTATTTCTTAAAAGCTGAATATCACGGTCAAGGTTATGGTCGACAAATGTGGGACTTTTTAGAGCAAGAAATACTTAAAAATGATCCCGATATAATCACAATAAATTCAAGTCATTATGCACTCGATATTTATAAAAAATATGGATTTGAAGTGGTCGGTGCGCTAACGGAGAAATGGGGTATTCAATTTATTCCGATGCAAAAGCTGCTAAAGCCAAAAAATCTAGAATAGGAAATATATTAATGAAAATGTCTCGCCGTGCTTATGCGGAAATGTTTGGCCCTACAGTAGGTGATAGAGTTCGCTTAGCTGATACAGAATTGTTTATTCAAGTTGAACAAGACCTCACGACTTATGGTGAAGAAGTTAAATTTGGCGGTGGCAAGGTCATTCGCGATGGTATGGGACAGTCACAATTATTGTCTGATGAGGTCGCTGATACCGTCATTACCAATGCTTTAATTGTCGATTGGTGGGGTATTGTCAAAGCCGATGTTGGACTTAAAAATGGTCGTATCTGGAAAATAGGTAAAGCAGGTAACCCTGATATTCAACCTGACATTACAATCCCTTTAGGTGCAGCAACTGAAGTCATCGCAGGTGAAGGACAAATCTTAACGGCGGGAGGGATTGATACTCACATTCATTGGATTTGCCCACAACAAGTTGAAACAGCACTAATGTCAGGCACAACTACAATGATTGGTGGTGGTACAGGCCCCGCCGCAGGAACATCTGCAACCACAGTAACTCCAGGCCCATGGCATATTGCGACCATGCTACAAGCTATTGATGATTTACCTATGAATATTGGTCTGTTAGGTAAAGGCAACTTGAGTCAGCCAGAACCAATCGCTGAACAAATCAAAGCCGGTGTGGTGGGTTTAAAATTACATGAAGACTGGGGATCGACGCCAGCCGCGATTGATAACTGTCTAAGTGTGGCGGATCAATACGATGTACAAGTTGCCATTCACACAGACACACTAAATGAAAGTGGCTTTCTAGAAGAAACCTTAGCAGCATTTAATAACCGGACCATCCACACTTACCATACTGAGGGTGCGGGCGGTGGTCACGCACCAGATATTTTAAAAGCAATTGGTCAACCCAATGTTTTACCATCTTCAACCAATCCCACACGTCCATATACCGTCAATACCATTGATGAACATTTAGATATGTTGATGGTTTGCCACCATTTAGACCCTGCAATTTCTGAAGATGTTGCTTTTGCTGAAAGTCGGATTCGCCGTGAAACTATTGCTGCAGAAGATATCTTGCAGGATATGGGCGCAATTGCCATGATGTCTTCCGACTCGCAAGCGATGGGGCGTGTGGGTGAAGTAATATTACGTACTTGGCAGACAGCACATAAAATGAAAGTGCAACGCGGCCCACTCGAAGGTGATAATCAAAATCACGATAACAATCGTGTGAAGCGCTATATTGCTAAATATACGATTAATCCTGCCATTACCCATGGATTAAGCCATGAAGTTGGTTCGATTGAAGTGGGTAAATTAGCCGATATTGTTTTATGGAAGCCTGCATTTTTTGGTGTTAAGCCCTCGATGATTATTAAAGGCGGAATGATTGCAGCTGCGCCGATGGGTGATATTAATGCTTCAATTCCAACGCCACAGCCTGTGCATTATCGTCCGATGTTTGGCGCTTACCCTCGTGGCGTACATAACACCTGCATTACCTTTTTATCGCAAGTGGCAATAGAGCAAGGCGTACATGAACAATTGGCTTTAAAGAAGTTGATTAGTCCTTGTAAAGCCACGCGTAATATCTCGAAAGCAGATATGAAGTTAAATACTTATTGTCCTGTAATGGAGGTTGACCCTGAGATTTATGAAGTACGTGCAGATGGTGTGCATTTGACTTGTGAGCCTGCGGAAGTGTTACCAATGGCGCAGCGTTACTTCTTATTTTAATCATTTCCAAAACACTATTTCACAAAGCCTTTCTGAATATGAAAGGCTTCTCTTTTTTAAATTTTAGTATTTTTGAAAAGTAAATAATCTTTAAAATATGAAAATACGACTACCTCTATAAGGGCTAAGAATCCAAAAAATGTAAAATTTAATAATTTATGATTATACCCATCTACCAATAAGTGTAAAAAACAAATGAAATCATGATTCCACAGGCAAGTCTTAAAAGATTAATGCAGATAGGCTTTGTTGCACAAACCTATCTGTAAAGGCTTTTTCAGCGATATAATTTTCAAATGAAGAAGCCTGCACACAAAATCTACCGCACAACCAATTGGCCCGCATATAACCGAGCACTCATGAGTCGCGGAAATATTGCCATTTGGTTTGATCCTGCTACGCAATGGTATGCTCCGTCCATCGGTAAACAAGGGCGAAATCAAACCTACTCCGACGCAGTCATCCAATGCTGCTTAATGATTAAATCCTTATTCCGTCTGTCTTTACGTATGGTCACTGGCTTTGTGCAAAGTCTGATTAAACTTT
>NZ_JBLVOM010000230.1:9644-10832 GCF_053543775.1 Acinetobacter endophylla
GAGTGCTCGGTTATATGCGGGCCAATTGGTTGTGCGGTAGATTTTGTGTGTAGGCTTCTTCATTTGAAAATTATATCGCTGAAAAAGCCTTTACAGATAGGTTTGTGCAACAAAGCCTATAGTAATTGAGAATGTGGAGACACTGAATAAGTAGCTATTTAAGTTTTCATGACTTTTACTAAATTATTCGAGGTTGTAAGAAGTAAAAATAATTAATTTGATCAATATTTTATTTGAACTAAATTTATTATTTTTACGCCAATCTCAACTTTTAATTAAGTTTTCCAACTGTAAAGGAGGATTACCTAATTGAGAATTTAAAACGACTGAAATTGTATGTGAAAGAATTTTTCGAGTGATACGATGAGATAAATGCCATAGATCTCTAGCCCTGACTTTTTGTATATTAAACTGGCTTTGTTGCACAAACCTATCTGTAAAGGGTTTTTCAGCGATATAATTTTCAAATGAAGAAGCCTACACACAAAATCTACCGCACAACCAATTGGCCCGCATATAACCGAGCACTCATGAGTCGCGGAAATATTGCCATTTGGTTTGATCCTGCTACGCAATGGTATGCGCCATCAAAAGGCAAACAAGGGCGAAATCAAACCTACTCCGACGCAGCCATCCAATGCTGCTTAATGATTAAATCCTTATTCCGTCTGTCTTTACGTATGGTCACTGGCTTTGTGCAAAGTCTGATTAAACTTTGCGGATTAAATTGGATAGCTCCAGATTACACCACGCTTTGTAGAAGACAAAAGCATATTGATATTGTAATCAGCTACCAAAAAAGTAGCGATGGGCTGCATCTACTCATGGACTCTACAGGCATGAAGTTTCTAGGTGAGGGCGAATGGAAACGCAAGAAACATGGACCTGAATATCGTCGCCAATGGCGTAAACTTCATATTGGTATAGATGCTAAAACCCTACAAATACGAGCAGTTCAGCTTACAACCAATAATGTCAGTGATTCACAGGTGCTTGGTGATTTACTTAATCAGATTCCACAAGATGAGCGGATTAACTCTGTTTATACCGATGGAGCTTATGACACCAAGCAATGCCGTCAGGTCATTGCAGATCGGCAAGGGCATGCGGTGATTCCACCTAGAAAAAATGCGAAACCATGGAAAGATACAAAGAGTAGCTCGCTAGAGCGAAATGAATTACTTCGAA
>NZ_JBLVOM010000231.1:0-1298 GCF_053543775.1 Acinetobacter endophylla
ACACAGGACTAGCTAAAAATAATGTTGATGTCATTCGAGGTTTTGCAAAATTTTTAGATGCTCAAACAATTGAAGTAAATGGTGAAACGTACACAGCTGACCATATTTTAATTGCTACGGGGACTCAAGCATTCAAACCTGAAATTGAAGGTGCTGAATATGGTATTGATTCCAATGGTTTCTTCGGATTAGAACACTTACCGAAGCGGACTGCTATTGTTGGTTCTGGCTATATTGCTGTGGAATTGGCAGGTGTTCTTAATGCATTGGGTTCGAATGTACAATTATTTATTCGTAAACATCAGCCTTTGCGTGGATTAGATCATTTCCTTGGTAAAACACTATTAGAGAATATGCGCAGTGAAAATATTAACGTGCATACTCATAGTCAGATTAACAAAGTGACTAAAGTTCAAGATAACTCACTTGTATTACACCTAGAAGATGGTACAGAACATAGTGTAGATTGCTTGATTTGGGCAATTGGTAGAAAACCTGCAACTGAAGCGATCAATCTTAATAAGACTCAAGTTCAATTGAACGAGAATCGCTTTATTCATGTTGATGCATATCAAAATACAACACAGTCTGGCATTTATGCAGTGGGTGATATTACAGGTAAAGTCGAGTTAACACCTGTTGCTGTGGCAGCGGGTCGAAGACTGTCTGAACGTTTATTTAACAATAAGCCAAATGAACATTTAGATTATGAAAATATTCCGACTGTGGTGTTTAGTCACCCACCTATTGGAACAGTTGGATTAACCGAAGATCAAGCCATAGAAAAATTTGGTAAAGATGCCATCAAAATTTATAGTTCTTCCTTTACATCCATGTATACAGCGATAACAGAACATCGACAACTCACAAAAATGAAATTAATTTGTGTAGGAACTGATGAGAAAGTGGTCGGAATTCATGGTATTGGATACGGTATGGATGAAATTCTGCAAGGCTTTGCTGTTGCTTTAAAAATGGGAGCAACTAAAAAAGACTTCGATAACACTTTAGCAATTCATCCGACTTCTGCTGAAGAATTCGTCACAATGCGTTAATCATTGATCATCTAAAAGAGCATTTATTTATATATTTGCTCTTATTTTTATATTCTATATCCAAATTATGAACTTTCAACAACTTAGAATTATTAGAGAACTCACTCAACATAATCTCAATTTATCACAAACAGCACATGCTCGGCTTTGTTGCACAAAGATTTGAAATGCAAAGCGCCCCTAATTGAGCCAAATTTAAGGCGTAACTTGGGTAAGTGGTCGACCTAATTCCGTAAATCTGTT
>NZ_JBLVOM010000232.1:0-196371 GCF_053543775.1 Acinetobacter endophylla
CTTGTATCTTGATTGATATAGTGATTAGCTACCACTATACGCAAATTGTAGAGTTTGGAGTGCTGCTAAAATCTTAAATTTGAACCTGAGATAAAACCTACAATTTGCCCTTATCCCTCATACAACTCTGAACGGTAACTAAGCACTTTGATGCTGTATTCACAAGGTAAGATGATGGTTAATGGGATAAAAATCATAGCTTAAACTCAAGGAATATCACCATGATTATGCTAGGTATTGATGTCAGTAAAACCAAAATAGATTGTTGCATTTTTCCTCAAGGTTTGACTGGAAAAAGAAAAAATAAAATATTTACTAATACAGAAAGTGGCTTTGGCAGTCTGCTCAAATGGCTCATCACTCTTAAAATTGAACCTGATCAAGTGACAGCAATCATGGAAGCGACTTCGGTTTATCATGAGAATTTGGGATATTATCTATATGATGCAGGTGTAAAGGTTTGTGTGGCTAATCCTTCACGAGTAAGAGCCTTTGCCAAAGGCATGTCCATGCTAAATAAAACGGATAAAGCTGATAGTGAAGCTCTTTCACGTTATGGTTACACCGCAAAGTTAATCATATGGCAGCCTGAACCTGAAAATGTCAGATTATTAAAAGCTTTACTAGGCAGACGAGATGTCTATCTAGGTAGTCTATTGCAGGAAAAGAATCGACTTGAAAAGGCGCAGTCCACTCATACCTCCGTTGTTGTGATTAAATTACTTGAAGAGAATATTGAGTATTTAAATCAGCAACTTGAAAATATTGATAAGTTAATAAATAATCACATAGATCAAGATCCAACATTGAAACAGGATTTGAAATTACTGCAAACTATTCCTTCAATCGGTGAACGATCAGGCTTATTACTGTTGGGGTTATTTCATTCGCACAAGTTTGAAAAAGCAAGTCAAGCTGCTGCATATGTAGGTTTGGTTCCAGTACATCAGTTGTCTGGCAGTTCAGTCAACAAGCAAAGTCACTTATCAAAAGCAGGTGACAGTAAAATACGCTCAGTATTGTATATGTCAGCATTAACAGCGATTAAATATAATCCACACATTGAAGCTTTATATCAACGATTATTAAGCCAGGGTAAAAATAAAATGTGTGCTTTAGGTGCTGCAATGCGCAAGCTTATACATCTGTGTTATGGCGTTTTAAAACATCAGACTGCCTATCAAAGAGATTATTTATTGGTCGAATAATCTCAAAACCTGATTGACTACCAAGACGGTATCTCATCTCCTCACAGGAGAGGGAACTATTTTGGTCTTTTTAGTTATTTACGCTTATTACTGAATTATTCGTTCAGAATTTAAAGCAGTTTAACGATTCGGCATCAGTACATAGCGTCCGTTTTCATAAATCCAGTAGCTGCCACGTGGCGGTGCTGGTAGTCCTAAACGCTGCCAATCGGTAATTACCGTATATCTCGAACTTTCAATCCGGGCAACATTCGGATCACCATTGACCCAGCTATAACTATTCGAATTTTGATAAATGGTGGTCGGTGCCTGATACTGAATATTTAATCCACTTTGACTCTGCGCAGGCGGATAACCCCAATGTGGTGGTCGTTGCGGGTAATGTGGTCGCGGTGGCAGTGGACGTTGCGGATAATGCTGCCGTGGTGGATCATAAGATCGTGGTGCGCTGCGATAATTCGGTACAGATCGGTCTACACCACCATAACCCACCCAGGCATTGCCAGCCATCGTCTGTGCAGAAGCCCCCAATAGCAAAGCAGCGAATATTGCACTCGATAGTACGATTCTCATTTGAGCTTCCTCCGAATAATCTGCTTATATTTTAAACAAAATAGATGCAGAAAATATGGATAAGCTCGTTGGAGCTGCAATTTTTTGTAATGCGCTTGCCTATTTTCAATCTGACAGGCACGTCGGCAGGCTGCTGCTTTATGCTAAAATTGCTTTTTTTAATGTTTCGAGTTGAATACTGTGTCTGATTTAAATTTCGATCGTTTACATGAATATTTTTCTAAAGTACCAAGTGTTCAGAAAGAACGGATTGATAGCTATGGTTCAGATGGCAAACAGGCATGGTGGTTTAAGTTCCAGATCAATGTAGATCATCCGCTGGCTTGGCAAACTGTGCAAGAACTAGGTCATGTCCTGAATTATATTTCTAAAAATGAACGTCTCCCAACTCAGTTTCTTCCAGTTTCGCCACCGCCATATATGAATGGTGTAGCCAAAGATTTCCTGTCTTGGGTAATCCAGTGTAATCACGCAGATTTCCCGCCAGATGTGGTTTGTGACTGGTTAGAAGCGCGTCTGCCAAATCCAGTCGATGATGAAACCCAATGGAAAATTAAAACCGATATTTCTGAGCTGGATGAATTAACGGATAAAGAGCTGGATCAGCTGGTTCCACCGAATCCAGAATCAAAAAGCTGATCATAAAAAATCTCCCTAAATCCCTCTTTTTCAAAGAGGGACTTTCCTCCCTTTAAAAAAAGAGAAGTCAGGAGGGATTTAAAATCAAAACGTTGACCAGCCGCTCCATTCCATAAAGCGATACAGCCAATATTTAAAGAATGAGTTTTCTGCATATTGCGTGTAGTCCACACTCATAGAACGGCCATTCAGATTTGACCATGCCCCCTCAAAATATTGCTGGGCCTCCCTGAAAACTTCAGCCTGAGGTTGACCGACCACGCGCATATTGGTTTCTAGATTATAGTTTTTCAAATTGCGCACCGTAAAATTGGCCGAACCTAAAATCATTTCAGCTTGCTGAGCGCTGCGCTTCATTAGTATTTTGCTATGACATTGCTCACCCTGAGTACGACACCAGCGCACCTCGATACCTGCCTCGTGCAATTCTGAAGCCACCTGCCGGTTTGGAATTCCATTCTTTTCACGGCCAAAAGCATCTTTATTTGGGTCGAGTAAAATCCGGACTTTGACACCACGTTCATGGGCCGCGATCAGACTTTTGATAATTTTGCGCTCAGACAGATAAAACATCGCCAGATCAATCTGCTCATTGACTTTCGCCGTCTGAATCAGATTCAGAATTGCATCATAAATGGCTTTTTCAGTCAGCACCTGAGCTTGTGGCTGGCTGCTGTCTGCCTGAAAATCTCCGGCGACAATGGCTGGCATATTCGCTTGTGACATCCTGCCCACAGACAGTTCTGTTTTCAGAATATCGACGGCTGTGCTGCCCCAGACCAATAAGCCAATATTGGAATGCCGCGAACTGCCATCATGCGGGTTCATGGACGTGACCAGTGCTTTCCAGCCTTGATCGGTATCCACCACCATGGTTTTGCGATGATTGGCTTTAAAGTTAAATAAATCAAAATAACTGCGCAGAGTAATTTTTTCTGTTCCAAATGGATTCGGCAACCAGCCTGTTTCCGGATTATTGCCAATGCCCTGGCAACAGATATACCAGAAGCCTGACCAGCTTGGATTGGAAGCCCGCAACGGCGTCAGATTGGTTTCAATGACATCGATGCCGTGCTGACGTAATTCCCGATACTGCTCGGATCTAATCCCGCCATAAACTGAATTGATCGGATCGGTAATAAACTTGATTTCCACCTCAGGCTGCAGCAGACGCTTACTGATTAAAGCATCACTCAGCTGTTGACTCAGTGCCTGATGCTGCTGCGTAGATGCACCGGTTTGCTGATTAAATAAAAACATGTCCAGCACAATCAGTGATTTGGCTTCTTCAATCATTTTCAGCATTTCATTAAAAATGCGATGATCTAAATGCTGTTTTCCTTCGGCATCCAGATAAGTCTGATCGGCTAGAAATTTGACTTCGGCATGACGCAACTTGCCCGTGTAATTCAGACCTTCCGGCAAAGGCTTATACGTGTGGTAGATCGCCGAAGCCAGATAACCCACGGCCAGCATACTAATGATCAAAGTCGCATAACGGCGATTCGACCAGTTCAATTTATTGTGAATTCGTTGAAAGATACGCATAAGAAAAAACCTAACCCAATATACTCAGGCTAGGTTTTATCTTATGATTTTTCAAGTAGATTTCAGTGAGATCTAGATGATTTGATCGATTATTTCAGTAGACCTGTTAGAAATCATACTGCACGCCGACGGTAAAGTTGCGGCCGACTTGCGGAATATTCGACAGGAAGGAAGTATGTGAATACACCTGATCATCAAGCAGGTTATTGGCCTTGAAATAAACACGATAAGCATTGTTATCTGCAAGGTTATTGGCATAACTCAGGCCAACATTCACCATATTGTAGCCTTGGGTTTCATCTTCATAGCTGGCGATTTTGTCCTGATTAAAGACATGATAATACTCAGCCAAACCTGACCAGCCATTGGCAAAGTCTGCTTCGACTTTAGTGCCTAAGCGACCTGCAGGTACACGTGGTGCATTCTCAGCTTCAATCTTGCCACGTACATAGTCCCCAAAGACGCTGAGCTTATACATATCATTGATCTGATACCCGGCTTGTGCTTCTGTACCATAGAATCTGGCTTTGTCTTGGGTATAGTCGACCAAGCGGAAGTCACCTTCACTATCAGTCGTTGAACCATAAATATAATTATCAAACCAGTTGTGATAGACATGCACGTGATAATCCAATTTATCGCCTTCATAATGCAGACCTAATTCAAGATTATTTGATTTCTCGACATCCAGATCTTCATTCCCTCGCTCATAAGTATTGGTTGCGAAGTGAATCCCGTCTGCATAGAGTTCCTGAGCAAGTGGCAAACGTTGTTGATGTGAACCCACTACAGAAAGCTTATAGTTTGGTGTAAATTCCCAATTGGCAGCCGTGGATGCAGATACACCTGTATCGGAATAATCTTTTTTACGACGAGAGTCGACATCCACTTTTTGATGCTCAACGCGTGCGCCCAACTCAACATGCACATCGCCAAGTTGCTTATGCTCTAACCCAAATAAACTGTATTTTTCAGTTTTGGTATCAGGCATCACGACAGCCTCATGGAAATGGTCATCATGTGGCTCTAATTGACCTGAAAGATCAATCTTTTGTTGGCTATATTGCGCTCCAACTACACCTTCCCAACCTGCAACTGGCACATGTACCAACTCTAGACGACTATCATAACCCTTACTTTTAAAGTTACTGATGATTTCATTTTCTTCCAGTTCATCATGTTCATAGTCAGTAAAACTGGCATGTGCACGTAGTTTTTCTACACCGGCAAAAGGGTTATTCAGTTCGGTACGCAGATCATAACGATGTGACTCTAAACCGACCCACGGTCCGCCATGCGCATGTTCGCCTTCTTCAGTACCATCATCATGTGGAGGACATGCCAATTGATTGCGATCATTCTCATCAGGCCCACAACCATGATATTCATGACTATGTCCCGGCAAGCCATATTGATCCTGACGGTTACTATAGGACAATCCAACAAAACCACGGTCATGAATCCATGCTCCACCAATATTGACTGTCTGCCCTTCAGTAAAAGTATTGCCCACACGACGTTCTTTATGAAAGTGTGAGTGATCTCCATGCGGCTCTTCTACTACATAATCCGGCGCAATATAATCATTGGCTTTACGCTTTGAGCCTTCTACCCGCAAAGCAAAGTTTTCACCAATACCCGCTGTCACACCAGCACTTGCCAGTTTTTCATCACTGCCTGAATTATAACGCAGGCCGACTGTACCTTCCAGACCACCTTCAGGCATTTGAGTTGGGATTTTTTGATCAGTGACATTCACCAACCCACCGACTGTACCGGCACCATAAAGCAATGTAGATGGACCGCGAATCACTTCGACCTGTTTCGCCAGAATCGGATCAACGGTGACAGCATGGTCAGGAGACAAAGTGGATACATCCGCTGTTTCAGAAGCATGCTGCAACACTTTCACGCGTGGACCATCTTGACCACGAATCACCGGACGGCTTGAGCCTGAACCATATTGATTAGAATAAACACCAAGCTCATCTGCCAAGGCATCACCAATGGTAGTGGCACGTTCAGACAGCGCTTTCTGATCCACGACCTGATCCGCAACCGCAAAATCCGCCGCAGTCTGCACCAATGGATGAGCTTGCACCTGAATCGTGTCCATGGTCTGAACCGGGATAGAAGATGAGGATTGCTCTGCAAATACTGTAGGCGCAACTACAGCAAAAATTGACAATGTTATTAGATTCTTAGGGAAGGACATGACCGAAGCTCAAATTCAGTAATCTGGATGAATGTTATAATATAACATTTCATTGTTTTTGCAATCCTTTACGACACTCAGTGATATATTTTATCAAATGGAGCGTAAAACTCCGTCCTTCATGACAGAGATATAAGTGACACGACATAAAATGTCGTTGGATTTTTTTTAAATTCACACTTTTAATTTAACATGAGCTAATATAAGCCCATGAAAACACTTAAATTACGAATAAAAGACAAACATTGCAAGGTGCTAGACCAATTAGCATCTGAGGTGAACTTTGTCTGGAATTATGTCAATGATTTAGGGTTCAAACATTTAAAAAGAAAAGGTGAATTTCTATCAGCTTACGATGTATCGAAATACACAAAAGGCGCATCTAAAGAATGCAGCCTACATAGTCAAACCATTCAGGCTGTGACAGAAGAATTAGTAACAAGACGCAAGCAATTCAAAAAAGCAAAGCTAAAATGGCGTGTAAGTAACAAGAAATCAGCAAGGCGCTCTCTTGGTTGGATACCCTTTAAAAAAGTAGCCATCAAATCTGCTGATGGATCTGTTCAATACGGTAAGCACCAATTCAAGCTATGGGACAGCTACGGATTAAGCCAATACAGCATTAAAACAGGCGCATTCGTTGAGGATGCTCGCGGGCGCTGGTATGTCTGCCTGGTGGTGGATAGCCCTAAAGCTGAGAAACCCACCACTACCAAAGCGATTGGTATTGATCTTGGCTTAAAAGATATTGCGACCTGTTCGGATGGAACTATCATTTCCAATCCCAAGTTCTATCGAAAATATGAACAGAAACTAGGAATTGCTCAACGAGCGAGAAATAAAAAGCGTGTCCGTGCATTACACGCCAAAATTGCAAACTGTCGTAAAGACCATTTGCACAAGGCCAGCACCCAACTGGTGAGGGAGAATGCACTGATTGTTGTAGGTGACTTGAGTGCGAAGAAACTGCTCAAAACCAGGATGGCGAAGTCGGTCCTGGATACAGGATTTTCAGCACTCAAAACAATGCTCAAGTATAAATGCGAGAACGCAAGCGTATTGTTTGAAGAAGTCAATGAGTCCTATACCACCCAGATCTGCTCGTGCTGTAAGCAAATATCAAGCAGTAGTCCGAAAGGTAGGGTTGATCTTGGAATGAGAGAATGGACATGCCAGAACTGCGGTACAGCCTGGCAGCGGGATTTAAATTCTGCCCTGAACATTCTTGCGCTTGGGCATAAGCGTCTAGAAGTAGGAATCTCCCTCTTTTAAGAAGGAGAGGATGTCAATAGAATGTCCTTTGAATATTTTTGATTACATTAAAACATCATTTTTATGCCTTTTACCTTGTCGCATGCTGTGCTTGCTCCCCCTATTTCATATTTGACTGGGAATAGACTCCCTGTTGCTGCGCTGGCCATTGGGAGCATGGTTCCCGATCTACATCGTCTGTTTACTCATACTAATTCTAATATTACCCATTTATGGTCTTCGTTGATTCATCCGGATCTCTGGATTGGTCTGGCTTTTTGCGCAGTCTGGTACCTAATTTACCGGCCCGTGATTTACCGTTTCATCGGTATTCAGCATGATTTAAAGATTCACAATATCCTTTCAGCACTAAAATTCATCCTGGTGATGTGTCTTGCACTCATCATTGGTACAGCCACCCATTTAATCTGGGATGGACTGACTCACGTCGATTTTCGAACTTTTGCCTTCCATGACGTCTTAGCCCAACATTTTCAGTTGTTTGGACAAAGTTATCCGCTGCACCGGATTTTACAGATTGGTACCTCAGTGATTGTCTTGCCTCTTATCTTGTGGATGAGCCTGCATTACTATAAAACTCATCAGCAATATCTTGCAGTCAGCCTAAGAATCAAGTCTTTCGCCTGGGGCTTATTGCTCTTTTCTATATTTACCGGCCTATTTTCGGTCTGGGATTATGCGCGCTATATTTCTACGGAAGTCTGGCAATCGGACCTCTATTATTTTACTGGTCGCTCTATCAATGAATTTAGTCAAGGCTTTTTGATCACCTTCAGTCTGGGCTGTTTATTGTTTTTATTTTTAGACAGAGATCGCAGGATGGGTTAAACAAAGCACTGGCTTTGCGCCTATTCACTTTAAAATGATATTGTTTTTGACCCAAGTTCTTGTGACAACATGCCCAAAGAGGCATAATCCTACCTTTACTCAAAGCGGTACGCTGTTTACGTATTCGCTGACCTTAACCCATATAGTTGGATTTCTAACGCTATGATGCGAACTCATTACTGCGGTTCTTTAACCGAAGCTCAAATTGACCAAACCGTAACATTATGCGGTTGGGTACACCGTCGCCGTGACCACGGTGGTGTAATCTTCCTTGACATGCGTGACCGTGATGGTCTTGTTCAAGTGGTTATTGACCCAGATACTCCTGAAGCATTCGCAACTGCTGATAAAGTACGTTCAGAATTTGTATTAAAAATTACAGGCCGTGTACGTCGCCGTTATGAAGGCACAGAAAATGCCAATATGGTGAGCGGTCAAATCGAAGTCTTGGGTAAAGAAATTGAAGTTCTTGCTCAGTCTGAAACTCCGCCATTCCCTTTGAATGACGAAAACACCAATATTTCTGAAGAAATCCGTTTGAAATACCGTTTCCTGGATATCCGTCGTCCAGAAATGCTAAATCGTTTACGCTTCCGTTCTAAGTTAACCAACCTGATTCGTAACTACTTCGAAGACAATGGCTTCCTAGACGTTGAAACTCCGATCTTAACTCGTGCGACTCCTGAAGGTGCACGTGACTATCTAGTTCCAAGCCGTGTATCTAATGGTAGCTTCTATGCACTGCCACAATCTCCACAGCTGTTCAAACAGTTGTTGATGGTGGGCGGTATTGATCGTTACTACCAAATCGCTAAATGTTTCCGTGATGAAGACTTACGTGCGGATCGTCAGCCTGAATTCACCCAAATCGACGTTGAAACATCGTTCATGAGTGACGATGACATCATGGATTTAATGGAAACTTTAACTGTGAAGATGTTCAAAGAACTTCTAAACGTAGAGTTTGATAAATTCCCACGCATGACCTATAACGATGCAATGCGTGACTATGCATCTGACAAACCAGATATGCGTATTCCTTTGAAACTGGTTGACGTTGCAGACTTGATGCAAGACGTTGAGTTCAAAGTATTCGCAGGTCCTGCAAAAGATCCTAAAGGCCGTATCGTTGCGCTTCGCGTACCGGGTGCTGGTTCACTTCCACGTAGCGCGATTGATGAATATACGAAGTTTGTAGGCATCTACGGTGCACGCGGTTTGGCTTACATCAAAGTCAACGAACTTGAAAAAGGTATCGAAGGTCTTCAATCTCCAATCGTGAAATTCATCGAGCCAATCGTGCTTGATCTATTGAAACGTGTTGGCGCTGAAAATGGCGACATCGTATTCTTCGGTGCAGACAAAGCGAAAGTTGTAAACGATGCCATGGGCGCGCTTCGTGTGAAGATCGGTCATGACATGAAACTTGCAACTTGCGAGTGGGCGCCACTTTGGGTTGTTGATTTCCCAATGTTCGAAGAAACTGATGATGGTAAATGGACATCTGTGCATCACCCATTCACGCTGCCTAAATCTAGCGTAGAAGAAGTGAAGAACAACCCAGGCGCTGCGCTTTCTGTGGCTTACGATATGGTATTGAACGGTACTGAAATCGGTGGTGGTTCACTGCGTATCCATAACCTTGAAATGCAAAAAGCGATCTTTGAAGCGCTTGGCATTGGTGAAGAAGAAGCAGAAGAGAAATTCAGCTTCTTGTTAAATGCATTACGTTACGGTGCTCCTCCGCATGGTGGTTTGGCATTTGGTCTTGACCGTCTTGTGATGCTCATGACTGGCGGTTCTTCAATTCGTGACGTGATTGCGTTCCCGAAAACCAAGACTGCTGAATGTCCATTGACTCAAGCGCCAGCACCAGTTGAATCAAACCAACTGCGTGACCTTGGTATTCGCTTACGTGAAAAACCAAAAGCTGAATCTCAAGAATAATTTCTTGACGTTTTAAGTGAAAAAGCCCTGCCTCGTGTGGGGCTTTTTTGTGTGATTGAGTCGCATCTGGAACAGTGGCATAATAGCGACAGTTTTCAATCTAAGGTAATTAGCAATGGCTATGCGTCCTGCAGTTCGTAATCGCAGCATTATGCTTATTGTATTTTCAGTGGTTCAATGGCTGTTCATGCGCTATATCCTTGCCAACAACCTGTTCAACCTCGATACCAATGACCGTATTGTGTATTTTTGCCTGAGCAGTATTTTAGGCGCCCTGCTGATTTTTGTAGGTTTGATATATATGGTGCTGAAGGGCAATCCGGACAAA
Organism: Acinetobacter endophylla; assembly: GCF_053543775.1. Taxonomy (NCBI): domain Bacteria; kingdom Pseudomonadati; phylum Pseudomonadota; class Gammaproteobacteria; order Moraxellales; family Moraxellaceae; genus Acinetobacter; species Acinetobacter endophylla. The sequence continues at coordinate 10,559 of NZ_JBLVOM010000232.1, forward strand.
GACCTATAATCTGACCATCTGGATACCATGTACACCCTACTTAAAAATTTCTCCAAGCTTCCACTAAGATTCATTCAAAATCTTGCGCAACTGGCTGGATTGCTTTTGTATATCAGCCATTCTTCTGCACGCCAAGTGACCGAAATTAATCTGGCCTCTGCTTATCCTGAACTTTCTGAATCTGAACGGGCTGATTTGACTAAATGCAGTCTCAAAAGTCAGTGCATGACGTATGCGGAATCAGTCAAGATTTGGGGATCATCTCCTGAATATGCGCTGTCTTTAATTCGAGATGTGCATGGCGAAGATATTTTTCTCCAGGCTCTGCAAAATCCTCAGGGCTGCTTGGCTGTGGTGCCTCATTTTGGTACGTGGGAGCTTTTAAATGTCTGGGTAAATCAGCACACCTCCCCTGTAATTATGTACAAGCCCAGCAAGAATCAGGATATTGACCGCTTTATGCTTGAAGCCCGGCAACGTCTGAATGCCACACTGGTCCCGACAGATGATTCTGGTGTACGTGCTTTATTTAAGCATTTAAAACAGGGTGGTTTTTCTGCAATTTTACCGGATCATGTGCCTAAAGAAAGTGGTGGTATCTACTCACTTTTTTACAATCAGAATGCGCTATCTTCTACCTTACTTTCCAAACTGGCAGCTAAAACACAATGTTCTGTAGTTGGGCTTAGTTGTTTAAGACGTGAAGATTTTTCCGGTTATGATATTTACGTGACTAAGTTATCAAATGATATTTTATCTAAAGATTTACAACTGTCGGTTGATACCTTAAATAAAGAAATGGAGCGCATGATTAATGTCGCTCCAGAACAGTATTTGTGGGGGTATAAAAGGTTTAGGAAACTAAAGGACTCTAAAAATCTTTATAAACATTAATCCTCAACATTTTTTAATTCCCACATTACTAACATACAAACTGCTCAATATTAAAGGCTAATAAACTATATGAGTAGAATAAAATTTGGACAAAACATTTATGAATATTTTCTTTTTAAGAGAAAAATTTCTAAATTAAATAGCACTTTAATAATCGGATTTTTTTGATTAATAAAATCTTGATAAAACTCATTCAATAAGTCATACCGTTGTAGTTTAATAAAATGTTTTACTACACTTGCACCATATTCAATTTGTTTTAATTTAAATTTTGCTCTTTCATGTAAATAAATTACTAGTGCTGCTCTTTCAGTAGCAATAAATAATTTATTATTTATATTGTTAGCGGTTAAACCTTGCATTTGTAACTCTGTAAAAGTTACCCCACCTTCAAAAAAACTAAAGTCGATATATTCACTTAATTTTGCGAAGAAACGCCACTCACCTCCCCCTCGAATATGTTCAGGAAAGCGTATTCTTGTATCGGCTAAAATTTTTTGAGATAAAATATGAGTAGTATCTCTACGAATACATTTCCCAATTAGAGAATCCTTTAAATAATTATAACTGTCTTTTACTATATATAACTCAGTGAGTGACTTATTAGTATTATGAAAAACACGTCTTGACACAAACCATTGATAATTAATATTTTTTTTAATATATTCGTTTGCCTTAGACAAACAATTAATATCAAAATAATCATCATCATCTAAAAAAATAATGTAGTCTATTTCTTGCGAGCAAAGGTAATCTATACCTTTATTACGAGATATACCTACCCCTGAATTCACTTCATTCTTAATATAAACTAATTTATCACTTCCAAGTCTAAGATTTTCGGTTTCATGAGTTGTTGAATCATCAATAATAACATGAACCCAATTTGAATATGTCTGATTTTCAACACTCTGAATACATCTCTTCAATAGCTCAGGTCTATTAAAAGTCGGTGTAATAATTCCAAATTTAATCACTTCATTATTCCATAATATTTACTTACATAAGTCTAAATATGCTTTAGTAGCAACTAACTGCGTGAATTTTTGATTCAAATACGATACTTCTGTATCTTTTTCAACAAATAAACGGATTCGAGAAGCAAGTTCATCTACATCCTGTACTGCTACTAAATATTGATTTGCAAGAATTTCGTTGGGACCCGAAGGGCAATCAGTACTAATAACAGGAGTCCCCAAAGCTAAAGCTTCTAAAATTACTAACCCCAAGCCTTCAAAATCAGATGATAAAACCATCAACTTTGCATGCTTCATATATGGATAGGGATTTTTTTTGAAGCCTGTAAAAATCACCTTATCTTCAATACCTAAATCTTTAACCAATTTTTTAGAAGCTTCTAATAGCTCACCGGTCCCGACCAAAACCAGTTTTTCTTGAACATTAGCTTTTGCATAAGCTTTAATTAAAATATCATGTCGCTTCTGCTGCTTAAATTTTCCAACATTTACAATATACGGTTTTTCAATATCAGGGATATATTCATTTGATGTTGAAACAACCTGTTCAACATCAATCGGGTTATAAATTGTAGTGATCCGACTTTTTGAACCAAATATTTCAATAAAGTCTTTTTCGACCCCCTTACTCACAGCCACACAAGGCTTGGCTAAATAAACTTTATCTAGCTGTTTTCTCATTCCCGCTAATTGTTCACCATATTCCAAACTCGTCGTGTTATGAATGACTAAGTGAACATTCGGCAACTGACTTTTTGATAATACAAAATCAACAGGAAATAAGTTTGATAGAACAAGATCAGGAGTACCAATATTTTTAATCACAAATCGATCAAAAGCTTTTGCTGCAAAACCGGCACGCATAAATTTGGGAATCGCCCGATACTTTTGATAATCAAAAAAGTGAAGTTTTACGCCTTCAGGGATCGGTAAATCAATAATGTTTTTAAAATAAATAATATGTGCTTCATGTCCAGCATCAACCAAACCTTTTGCAAGTGTTAATGCGAATCGCTCTGCTCCATTCCCTTGTAAGGTGAATATAGCTATTACAATTTTTTTCATCTGAAGATTTACCATTTATCAATATCCAAGACTTACCACCAGCTTGTGCGTTCTCTTTTATGACGCTGTTTCGAACGTGAATAAATATTATTATTTTCTTCACATTGTAGACGTTTAAAGATTTCAATAACAATTGCACCTAATTGATGTTCTGAACAAACCTGATCTAAGCGCCAACGCATATTTCGAAGTGTATCATCTGTGCCAACTGCCAAAGCTGATGTTCCATCAAAGAGAGCAACCCGTTGACTTTGTAATTTTTCTAAGGCGGTTTTGTTTTCCACATATCGTTGATTACACAAAATAGCTTCTGTTTCCTGAGCTTTAATTGTATTTATCAATACTACCGCTATCATCAATATTGCTCTCAGAGTAGTATCTTTTTCATAATCTATGAAAGTATCACAAGCAGAAACCAACCATCGCATATTCAAAGAGTTTAATAAAAAATCTCGCTCACTTAACCACAAATCTTTGAATTTATTATAATTTTTATCAATATCAATTTCACGACGAATCAAAACAATTAAACTGGCGTGAAAATGATTGATCTCAGGCTGCCCAACAAACTCTCGCTTAAGATTTTCTATATGCTTATTTAAATCTTTTTCAGAGCCATAGGTATATTCAATGTCATTTCCAACAATCAACTTTTTCTTAAGTGTCTCTATATCAGTTTGCTCCAAGCTTTCATAAATTTTATCTGCACCAAAACGACGTTGATGTCGACTAAATGAAAACCATTGCTCAAACTTGGATTTTTTTCTAGGAGGCATCACACACCACTACTTATTTAAGCTATTTCCTTGGGACTTTTCCCAAAGAATCAAATATTTATCAAATGTATAAAACATCAAAACTAAAGATGAAATGATCCCATATGCACCAGATAAGAATGCGCCGCGTATCCAATATTCACGTATAAACGAAAAACAGGTCCGCAAGAGTATACTAATCAAACTAATGTTTTTCTGATATTTGTATTTATCACAAGCCCAATCAAGACTATAACGATTACGCTTCACCACATAATGAAATAAATCTTCACTAGTAAAATGGAGATGCAAACCTTTTAATTTGACAATCTGAGCTCTGTTTGTATTGACAGACTCATGCACATCCAAATCAGAATAAGAAAAAAAGTGACGAGCATAAAGGCGATTTTCCCAATCACGATACCAACCTCTTAAATGCGTCGGTATACCTGAAAAATAATTCACTCTAGCCAAGCTAAAAACGCAATCTGTTTGTACTGACTGGTTTAAAATCTTGACTATCGACTCACGTAAACTTTGACTCAATCGCTCATCAGCATCTAATACTAAAATATAGTCACCCGTTGCATAGTGCTGTGCTAATTGACGTTGTTTTCCAAATCCCTGCCAATCTGTATTCACATACCACCGAGCATGATATTTTTCAGCTATCTGAGCAGTTTGATCATGACTACCTGAATCTAAAATCACAATTTCATCTACAATATCATGTACTGTATTTAAACAAGCTGCTAAATGTTTTGCTTCATTCTTAACAATCATAACCAAAGACAAAGTAGACTTTTTTTGTGATTGATCAATTGGGGTTAAAGTTTTTGCAATATCTACAGATTCCTGAAATGCTAGTTCTGCCTGATTATTAACTAAGTCATATAAAATTGCATATTTATTGAAAGTATATTGAGTAAATAGTAACGAATAAACCAGCCCATACTTCCCCATAAGGAAACGACCATCTATAAAATACTGCTTAAAAAACGCCCAAAAAGTATGCACAAAAATGCTTAATGCACCACAAGTTTTATTTCGTAGTGCACGATCATCAGCCCAAGCCTTGGCATAAGATAAACGCTTATCTATCCAAAAATATGGCGTTTCTGCAGTATGATGTAATAAAAGACCTTGTAAAGTAGAAGTATGAGCATCTTTGATTTCTATTGATTCGTGTACTAAATTATCATTATATTGAAAATTTGCTGGATACAATCGCCAATGCGCCTTTAACGGCCAATATGGATTATCAATTGCATGACCAAAGATACAATCGATTCGTTTAATACCATAAACTGTATTGGCAGGTGGCTGCGCAATCACCTCAAGAATGCTTTGCTTCAACTGAGGGGTGATTTCTTCGTCTGCATCTAGTGCTAAAATCCAGTCACCCGTTGCATAACTCTGCGCCAATTGTCTTTGCTTGCCAAAACCTTGCCAATTTGTATTCACGAACCATTGACCACCAGCAGATTCCACTAGTTGCCGACTATCATCAGTACTACCAGAATCAAGAACAATAAGCTCATCAATCCAACCCCTTAAAGCAGGTAAGGATATGGCTAAATTTTTTGCCTCATTTTTTACCATCATCACAACACTTAAGCGAAATGGCCGAGGTTGTTGATTTAATACAAACGACATAAGATTACTGCCAAGCCTCTTTAATCCAATCTGATGGCAACACATAGCGATACCATTTCCCCCCCCCACCATTTACCGCATCTGGTGGATTAATTTCACCATGGAAAACAATAATTTTTGCACCTTCGGGTTTTACTGGTGCTTTAAAGTACGCCAAAGGTATTTTTTGCAAGCAATGATACTTATAACTTTTACACCAACTGTCAGGCCAGTAAGAGAGCTTTTTCTCTTGATCGACATACCAAGACAAATAAGCTTGCTCATTGCGGAACTTTTGACGAATTTCATCAAAATGTTCACGGAAATAAGGTAATAGGCCCGGGAAAGCACCCAGCTTAAACCGGTAAACCGAACTATTACCGGTAATACGCCACGGCCGTTTCCAGTCATGAATAATCAGAAAGTCGCCCGGATAGGTAAAGAACTCATCGATATTATCGACAATCACTACATCAAGATCGAGGAAGAGTGCATTGCCTTCCAAACCATACAGATCAGGCTCAAAAGTAGATAGCTTGTTCCAGCCACGCTCAGGAGCACCTTCAGGCAATGCCAGAGGTGGAATAGGGAAACATTGTACTGCAGGATCAATGCCTTCAGTACGATCCGTCAGACAGACCATTTTAAAGTCGACTGTCGTATGTCGTTTAACCATATTGTATAAACGATTGACGTATTCCGAACCGTATTTGGTTCCCCATTTCATACAAATAACGATGTTACTCATTGCGTATGCCTAAGCTCATCTTAAAATCTTCTTGATGGTGAATATGATGACATAAGTTCGGCAGAATAAGTACATCACTTAAAAAAAACCTCTCAAATGAGAGGTTTTTTCAATCAGTAAATTCTGAATTACTTCACATACGTTAACCAGTGTGCATATTTAGGATCTTTACCCTGAACTGCATCAAAATAAGCTTTCTGGATTTGTGTGGTGATTGGACCACGTACACCTTCACCAATCTGACGGTCATCGTATTCACGGATTGGTGTTACTTCTGCAGCAGTGCCGGTAAAGAATGCTTCATCTGCGATGTAGAACTCATCACGGGTAATACGGCGTTCAATTACGTCATAACCCAAGTCTTTAGCAATCGTAATAATCGTTTGACGGGTAATACCATCCAGCGCACCACCTGCGATATCAGGCGTATGAATCACGCCATCACGCACCAGGAATACGTTTTCGCCTGAACCTTGGCATACATAGCCTTGTGGGTCGAGCAGCATTGCTTCATCATAACCTGAATGCGCCACTTCTTGATGTGCAAGAATCGACAGCGTGTAGTTACCTGATGCTTTGGCCTTACACATGGTCACGTTCGGATGATGGTGGGTAAATGAAGACGTTTTTACGCGAATTCCCTTCGCCATCGCTTCTTCACCGAGGTAAGCACCCCAGCTCCATGCCGCAACTACGGCATGAATGGTATTGTCAGTTGCAGCGATACCGAGTTTTTCAGAACCAATAAAAATAATTGGACGTAAATAGCAAGACGCTAATTTGTTTTCACGAACAACATCAATTTGAGCCTGTTCTAATGCTGCTTGATCAAATGGAACTTTCATTTGATAAATTTTTGCAGAATTCAACAAACGCTTGGTATGTTCTTTTAGACGGAAAATAGCCGTTCCATTCGGGGTTTCATAAGCTCGGACACCTTCAAACACACCCATGCTGTAATGCAAAGTATGTGTTAATACGTGAGTTTTTGCCTCACGCCAGTCAACTAGTTGTCCATCTTGCCAAATGAAACCATCACGATCAGCCAAATTCATGCCACAAACTCCAATTTCTCACAATTATTCACTATCCAGTACAAAGTCTGCACTTGGATCAATTAGTCTTTGCCATAACTTGCAAACGGTCATTCGGGTATCGTGCCAGTCGCTTGCAGACACTTGCATGGATTGATTTGCAAGGGCTAAGCGATGGCTCTCGGCGCGTTCACGGAGATAAGCTTGAATCAGAGCAGTCGCATCGTCGCTGGATAAGCAACCTGATTTTGCGGCATCCTCAAGAATTCGTACATTGTCGGAGAAATGGGCGAGATCTTTATTCGTCCCACTCCAGGCCAACACCGCATACTGTGCCATAAATTCGATGTCTACGATACCACCTGCATCTTGTTTTAAATGAAAAATACCATCTTTTTTTTGCTCTTTAGAAGAACCGAGATGCTCCTTCATTTTCTGACGCATTTTCAGTACTTCTGCCCGTACATAATTTTCATCGCGAGGCTGAATCAAAATATCCCGGCGCAAGACTTCAAACTTTTTCCGCAAGCTCATTTCACCCGCAATCGGACGGGCTCGCACCAAGGCCTGATGCTCCCATAACCAGGCACTCTTGAACTGATATTGTTCAAAGGCTTTCAAACTGGTCACCAAAAGCCCAGCTTCGCCCGATGGACGCAAGCGGGTATCGACTTCATATACGCGTCCATCTAGGGTTTGCGTGGTCATGAGGGACATAAACTTTTGTGCGACACGCATGGCAAACTCAAAACCACTGATCGGCTTGAGTCCATCGGTATCGGCCTGTTCACCCATATAGTGAATAAAGACCAGATCCAGATCCGAGCCATAACCCAGTTCAATACCACCGACTTTACCATAACCAATGACTGCAAAAGCAGTATGCTCGACTGAACAGCGCTGCCCTTCTGCATCCAGTGGAAAACCATGCTTTTTCGCCACAATCTGATAGGCCAGATGCAGCGCTGCATTCACCGATACTTCAGCAATATCGGTCAAGGCATCAGAAACTTTCATCAACGGGCTTTCTGCCAGCACATCACTGGCGGCTACAGCAAGTACATTGGATTTTTTAAACAGGCGCAAGACCCGCATCTGGTCTTCGACCTGATCAATTTCAATCCGTAAAAGTTGCTGGCGCAAGGAATCTTCCAGATCCTGACGTTTTGGCAATTCAAAATCCATTGACAGGAATTCATCCAGCAGTACCGGATAATGAGTCAGTTCTTCGCAAATCCATGGACTAACCGTTGCCATTTTAACCAGACGCTGCAATGCGCCTTTGCTCTCGATTAACATCACCAGATATACCGTACGGCGCATCACTGATTCAACTAGGGGCATTAAGCGTACCAACGCCACCTGAGGATCATTTGACTGTAAAACGGCTTCAATTAAATGTGGCCAGAAGGTTTTTAAACGTTGTACCGCCTTTGCCGGTAATTTTTTTAAGGCATGCCCATTCCAAAACTCATAAACGAGATTCTTCGCATTCTCATCCAACACTTCTTTGAGTTTCTTTTCCAGCTGTGAAAAACTTTCAACCAGGGTATCTGGACCATTTTCCTTAATTAAATGATCAAACTGATACATAACTTTGTCACGTTTCTCATTGAGATATGCCATAAAGCTATCCCAATTAGCAAAACCAAGCGTGTCCGTTATACGCGCCCTTAACTCTGGCTCAGTCGGTAGTGATTGCGTTTGCTGATCATGCAGTGCCTGAATCGCGTGCTCGACCCGACGCAGGAATAAGTAAGCATCTTCCAGATCCTGCACCGCCTGTTCATCCAGTAACTCGGCATCATCCAGATGATTCAGATTCACCAGACACTGCCGATCCTGCAATTCAAGTTTGGCGCCGCCGTAAATCAACTGAAACACCTGCACGATAAACTCGACTTCGCGAATGCCACCGGCTCCGAGCTTGATATCATCTTCAATATTACGGCGCTGTACTTCGCGCTCGATCATAGCTTTCATTTCGCGCATGGCTTCAAAAGCGCTGTAATCGACGTACTTGCGAAATACAAATGGACGGGTCATCTCCAGCAGCTCATCGCCTTCCGGACTTGGATTGACAATACGCGCTTTAATCCAGGCATAACGCTCCCATTCACGCCCATGCTGGCTCAGATATTTTTCCAAGGCCGCGTGGCTAATGGCCAGCGCCGAACCATCGCCCCAGGGACGGAGGCGCATATCCACCCGGAATACAAAACCATCCGCCGTGATCTGATCCAGCAAATGAATCAGTTTCTGTCCCCACAGGATGCAAAACTGCTGCACATCAATACATTTGCGCCCATCGGTTTCACCCTGCTCATCGAAGGCAAAAATCAAGTCGATATCACTGGAAAGATTGAGTTCTTGGGCGCCGAGTTTGCCCATCGCGATGACAATCAGATCCTGGACTTTTCCGTTATAGCCAATCGGCTGGCCATACTTGGCAGCGACCGGAATACGGGCAAAATCTTTCGCCGCACAGATGCAGGCATCGGCAAAATCGGAGAGTTCTTGAGTGAGGGTAATAACATCGGTGAGTTGATTGGCATCCTGCCAGATCCAGCGAAACATCAAACGAGCCCGCAGAATACGCATTGCGCGCATCCACGTTGCTTCATCGCTTATATTCAGGATGCAGTGCTGCACCAGCTGATCAATATATTCCCGACTGAGTGAGCCTTGAAACTGATCAATTGCATAATCCTGTTCCAGTAAACTCTGGTGATTGGCCAATACCTGTTCGGTATATTGGCTAGCTCTTAAGGTTTTCTGCAATTGTGCCGCATTCATCACTCAACTCTTCCCCTGAAACATTCTGCTTAGTTTTGACATACTCCCACCACTTTCACGATGTTCAAGTGGGGGATTCTAAAAGTAAAAGCTCTTAGGTGACTTCCTCACGGATTTCACTTGCTTTCTGCTTCGCAAGGCGACCTTTACCGCATCCACCCTCCACAGACAAAACGGTATGTCCTACCGCCAAAATATTGCGAGAAGCATTAATATCTGCATTCTCGCCAAAGCTACACTCGACACAACTAAAGTTTGCTTGAGTAAGCCTATTTTCTTTTGCAACGTGACCACATGAACTACAAGTCTGACTTGTATATTTAGGGTCAACTTTAACGAGTAAACCACCTCGCCATTGCTGTTTGTACACCAACATATTAACAAGCATTGACCAACCTTGATCCAGGATTGATTTATTTAAGCCGGACTTGGCTTTAACATTCTTTCCTTTTTTCTCGATTGAGCCTTTCGCTGACTTCGACATATTGGCTACTTTTAAGTCCTCAACTACGATCATTGCGTGGTTTTTGCTGAGCGTTGTGGTGACTTTGTGCAAGTAGTCATGCCGAATATTGGCAATATGATGGTGTAATGTATTGATCTTGAGATTCAGCTTTTTCCAATTTTGACTGAACTTGTTTTTCTTTCTCAGCTTGCGCTGAAGCCTAGCCAACTTTACTTGATTGGCCTTGAAACTATTGATCGGGTCGAATACTTGACCACTAGACGTTGTAATTAACTTTTTAACACCTAAATCAATGCCAACGGCTGATTTTGATGGGTGGACTGGTGCTTCTACTGTGTTTTCAGCACCAAATGACACATACCATTTCCCGACATGCTTTGAGATTGTGACGTTCTTAATCTCACCCACAATATTTTGTGATTTTCTGAATTTCACAACGCCAATGTCATTAGGTAACTTAACTTGGTTGCCTTTAACCCAACAATATCTGCCAAATTGAACAATACGAATGGAATCATAACCATCAGATTTCTTTTTGAATCGTGGCATAAGTGGTCTAAGTTGAACTTCCCCACCATCGGATAATTTAAAAAATCGTGGCTTCTTAGCTCTAAATGGTTTTTGCTTTAACTTAGCTTGTTCCTTTTTGTTAAAAAACTTCCCCCAAGCATCACCAAGATCACGAACTTTTTGTTGGAGTGAAACGCCATTTGAGCTGTTTTCTAGAAAAGCACATTCAGGTTTTTTGCGTAATTCAGGAATTTTATTGACTAAATTAACTTTGTTGATTCGCTCATTATTAGCAAGCATCTCGAACGAAACAGCTAAAATTTGATTCCAAACAAAACGTGCAGAGCCAAGCAACTTGTTTAAAACAAGCTCCTGTTCCGCATTAGGCTCAAGCCTAAATTTGTACGCTTTGTTGATCTTCATTTCGCCTTAAATATATTTATATACAGAGACTTAATGCAAATTATTCTATCATATTGCACTAAAAAAAGTCGTGAAATTCACCTCCACCCTAATGTTGGGTGGAGTCCTCTTTCACACTAAAGATAGCAGGAGTTTTGTCTCAGTGGGAATGTTTTAGTTTGAAATTTACCTTTTAAGATTGCTCGATATGTACATCTTCAAGCACCAGTGCCTGATGATCATTGGTGACCATCGGTAAATGCACGGTAAAGGTCGTACCCCGACCCTCTTTGGAATCTACAGCAATTTGACCATGGTTCAGGTCAATAAAGCGCTTGCAGAGCACCAGACCCAAACCTGCCCCTTTCTCTTCAGCTGTGCCTCTGACACTCACACCCAAAGTCGGTTTAAACAGATTCTGCATCTGCTCTTCAGTCATGCCCAAGCCAGTATCCTGAATCGTAATCTTGACCTGCTCGCCTTCCATTTCTGCAGCTAAAATCACTTTACCGCCTTGATTCACCGGGGTGAATTTAAGCGCATTCGACACCAGGTTCTGCAAGACAGAGGTAATCATGTTGATATCCGCATGTACCTTGATGTCTTCAGGAATATTATCAACCAGTTCAATTTTTTTATTTAAGGCCAGACTTTTCAGCACACTGCACACAATATTACTGGATTGTTTCAATTCATAATTAATCGGATGATAAATAAAGCGTCCACCCTCTGCCATCGCCCAAGTCAGCAGGCTTTCCAGCAGGTTATAGGTCGATTGTGCATTATCATATAAATAATCCGCGATGCTCTGGATACTGGATTCGTCCAGAGTGTCACGCTCCTGCGCTAGCACTTCGGAAAAGCCCAGTAAACCATGAAATGGTGCACGCAAGTCATGCGCAATAATCTGGAAAAATTTGGTTTTACTGAAGTTGAGTGCGCATTGCTGTTCATATAATTCTTTCAGTTCAGTATGTTCTTGATTGAGCTGAATTCGAATCACTAAACTTTCAGCAAATTGTTTAATAGTGGCAATATCATCCTGATCAAACCCTTCAGTCTGATCATCAAAGAAAATGACCTGTCCAAAAGACACACCGCTACTTGATTTTAAATTAAAGGCGACTAATCTCTGATGCGCTACACCGAGATTTTTCACATAATTTGACAGTTCTGTATAAGCAGGATGCATCTGGTCAATGACATCTGACTGTTGCAGATACGCAGGCAGATTCACGTTCTGCGGGGCGTGCAAGGCCCGGAAACCGCGCGGACAGCTGTACCAGATATATGGTTCCGTATGGAAGCCGATAATACTGGTTTTAACGTTTAAAACTTTACGGGCGATCTTACAAAAGGTGTCTAATAGGTTGTTAGAGGTATAGACACCTAAAATGAGAGATATACGGCACGAGCTTAATTGCTCCGTATTCTGACCGACCTCTAGCAGTTTTAGTTCCATGTCTGCCTCTCTGAATGTTTATGGAATAAAGAAAACACAGCCGACCAAATTCATACAATCAATAACAAAGATTCTATATTTACTCAACGATGAAAACCCACCTCTAGGTTAAAGGATTTGTTAACCTGTTTCTATCCAGATACATTCTTAACTGCAAGATACTGATATTTAATTGATTAAGAATAACTTTAAAATTTACTATTCGAAAAAAATCTACATAAGTATTTGAAATTAATATATCTCACCTAAAATAAGTATCTTTATTTGTATTTACTGTAACACAGTACCGAATAAAAAATATCCACCATCGCTTTTTACTCTATTTAAAGTAAAAGCTAATGATTTTTCAACTATATAGTTTGACCTTATGATTAAAAACAGATTTTATATCAGGCTTCATCTACCTAATAATGCTCAGAATTAATTTTTAATTTTTTAAAATATCTTAACAATTCTAATGTAAGAAATATTTTAAATATCAGCATTTCAACTAAAAACAGACCCCAAAAACCACTGAGGATTGTAAAGAACTTACATTTATTAACAAATTAATTGTGAAAATTTTGTGTTTTTTATCACCCATGCAATTTTAGAAGCTGGAATAGTAATATTAAGATAGATCACTTATAAACTATGCATATCCAAGTCAAGCCAACCGGATTAAAACAGCTATAAAAAAAGCGGCCTAAAAGACCGCTTTTTTACATGGCTACTTAATTGTCAGAAATCAAGGCCACTTGCTGTACATAGTTAAACAGCTTTAATTTAGAAGCATTTACTTCCTCTTCAGGTGCTTGATTCTTTAAATCACGGTGTACCCGAAGATAATGTTGACGTAAGGTATGACGCTCTGTCGCATTATAGGTTTTGGTAAATTCATTGATGGCCGGATCACCATCTTTGACAATTCGATCCACCCAACGCTGTAATTGAGCTGTCTTTTTAAGACCTTGTTTGGGTGTTAAATAAGACAAAATTACCGTTTCATTTTCATTACGTAATAATTTACCAATCCGTGAAAATTGACGACGACGTGCTTCATGTGAACTAATTGCCTGCACATCAAGCAAGGCATCAATCAAACGCTCATCTACGGGTAAGTTTTTAATTTGTTTAGCGCTCAGCTCTGCAAGCTGCGCACCTAAAGCAGCCATACGCTGGACTGCTTTTTTCTGTTCGGTCTTACTTGCGCGTCCCTCTAAAGAATCAAAATCTTCTTCAGTTAAACTGTTCGGTCGACGTGCCACGATTAATCTGCCTCATAAAATTTTGCTGCAAATAGTGCCTGAATTTCAGATAAGGCTTTGTCCTCGTCTGCTCCTTCAATCACTAAGCGTAAAGTTGTTCCTTTGCCTGCACCAAGCATGAGCAATGACATGATATTTTTGGCATCTACCAATTTGTCAGCCTTGCCAATCTGGATACTGGAACGAAATTTGGTGGTAACTTCTATCAGTTTACCAGATGCGCGTGCATGTAAACCCAGTTTATTAATTACGTCAACTGTCGTATCAATCATGACCAGTGCTTCATTTCTCGATGGAGGACTTGAATAGACCATTTTGCCTCAAGGGCTTTTTTTAGTCTATCCACAATATAAACAGAACGATGCTGACCACCGGTACAGCCAATCGACACGGTCATATAATGACGATGCCCTTCAGCAAAGGTCGGCAACCACTTGTCCAGAAAATGATACAGATCATTGAACATATCCTCGACCTGATCGCTCTTTTGTAAAAATGCCTGCACCGGCTGATCTAGTCCTGAAAATTTGCGCAGTTCCAGTTCCCAATGCGGATTCGGTAAATGTCGGACATCAAAGACATAATCGGCATCCAGTGGAATGCCATGCTTATAACCAAAGGATTGCAGAATCAGGATCAGGTTATCGGCCTGTCCAAGCTTGGACAACAAAGTATGTTTCAGATCATGCACGCTTTTATCGGTGGTATCGATATGCACCGTAGAACGCAACTGAATCGGCATCAACAGGATTTTTTCTTCCTGTATACACTGATTCAGGCTTTTAAAGCGTGATGCTAGAGGATGCGGCCGACGCGAAGCACTAAAGCGGGCAATCAGCTCCTGATCCTGCGTGGTCAGATAAATAATATCGACCGAACCATGCTGTTGCAGTTGCTCAAATACATGATCAAATTCTTGTAAATCTGCCCGGGTACTGCGCACATCGACGCCCAGTGCCAGCTGTTCCAGATTATTTTCACTGTCCAGTTTTGCCACGATTTCGGGAAGCAATGCCAAAGGCAGATTATCAATACAGTAATAACCCAGATCTTCAAGCACCTGTAATGCAGATGATTTACCCGAACCAGATTGTCCTGTGACAATTAAAATGCGCTTCATGCATGCTACCCTTTCATTTTAGCCGGCAGTGTATTTAACCTGCAGGTTATCGATCAGACGTGTATTCCCCAGCTTTGCTGCTATAAATAACACAAGATCTTGATTAAACGTATGAATTTTTTGTAATTCTGGAGTGCGGACTTCAACATAATCCACCACAAACCCGGCATCGGTTAAAGTCTGGCGAATCTCCGCCAATACCGTATCCAGCTCCACGCCTGCATGTAATTGCTGTTCAGCTTTTTGCAAGCTTTGATAAATGACCGGTGCGATTGCACGATGCTCTTCGCTTAAATAACCATTGCGCGAACTTAAAGCCAGGCCATCTTCTGCACGGGCAATCGGCACACCAATCACTTCCAGTGGAATATTCAGGTCTTGTACAAACTGACGAATCACCGCCAATTGCTGATAATCTTTCTGGCCAAAGAAGGCGTAATTCGGCTGTACGATATTAAACAATTTAGTGACTACCACCGCCACGCCATCAAAATGGCCAGGACGCTGCAAACCGCATAAATCATTGGTAATGTCAGAAACACTAATATTGGTCAGACGCGGTTTTTTACCATACATTTGCTCAACCGTCGGCGCAAAAACGATGTCACAACCGACCTCTGCCAAAAGCTGCTGGTCCTGCTCAAGCGTGCGCGGATAGCTATCAAAATCTTCATTGGGTCCAAACTGGATCGGATTGACAAAGATACTGACCACCACTACATCACACAACTTACGCGCTTCACGCACCAGGTTTAAATGCCCCTGATGCAGATTGCCCATGGTCGGTACAAAACCGATAATCTTGCGACTGGTACGCGCCGGATTTAATGATGCCGCTAAGCCCTGAATGGTGGTTTCTGTTTTCATCTTACAATTCAACCTGAAAAGTTTGTTCTGGTGCCGGGAAAGATCCATCTAAAACTGCAGCATGGTAAGCTTTAAAAGCATCCAGAATGGCTGTCGCACCCGATTGTTCTTGCATAAAATTACGTACAAATTTTGCAGTGTGACCAAAGGTCAGACCCAGCATATCCTGTACCACTAGCACCTGGCCGTCTGTAGCTGCACCTGCGCCAATGCCAATGACCGGAATGTGCGGAAACAGTTCTGTGATTTCCTGGCCAATCTGTGCCGGTACGCATTCGAGTAGCAATAATGCAGCACCCGCCTCTACTACTGCTTTACAGTCCGCAATGAGCTGATCGGCCGCTTCACGGGTACGGGCTTGCAGTTTATAACCGCCAAAGACATGTACCGACTGCGGAGTAAGACCCAAATGCACACACACCGGAATACCGTTACGGGTCAGCACTTGCACGGTTTCCGCCAACCATGCACCGCCTTCCATTTTCACCATTTGCGCGCCACCCTGCATCACGGTTTTCGAACTTTGCAAGGCATCATTCAAGGTAGCATAGCTCATAAATGGCAAGTCAGTCATGATAAAGGCATGCTGGTTACCACGGCGTACCGCAGCCGTATGATAAGCCATATCTGCAACCGTAACCGGCAAAGTCGAATCACGACCCTGAATTGACATTCCCAGAGAATCGCCAATTAAAATGCTGTCCACTTCGGCAATTTCCATGGCTTTGGCCATACTGGCATCATAGCAAGTCAGACATGAAAATTTGCGTCCATCTGCTTTAAAGCGTCTTAAATCACTCAGACTGACCATGAAAATGTTCCTCTATGCTTAAAAGTTCTGACGAAGCTACCATCACTTAAAAATTAAATATTTGCCCAGTTGCCGTCATCGAGTACCGCGAGGGTCGATTGTTTGACAATGTCCAGGTCTTTTAATCTGTGTCCATGAACCTGTATTTCAGGATCAATATCCAGAAGGGGAATCAGGACAAAATCACGCTCTAATACCCCGACATGCGGCACAGTCAAGCGTTCATTGTGAATTTGCTCATTACCGTAGAGCAGTAAGTCCAGATCTAATGTACGTTCGCCCCAATGACGTAAACGTACACGACCTGCATCCTGCTCAAAGGCTTGCAGACGATCCAGCAAGCTTAAAGCTGCCAGATTGCTATTTAATTGCACCACTGCATTGAGATAGTTTGGCTGATCCTGTGGTCCCATGGGTGGGCTTTGATACAGATGTGAAGTTTTCACCTGTCCCAAGGTCGCCAGTTTCTGTACAGCTTCTGCCAGAATCTGGCGTGAATCGCCCAGGTTACTGCCCAGGCCAATATACGTCACGATCATTGTGTTGGCCCAAACACCACCTGGCTCAGATCACGTTTTACCCGCTTACGTTTCATAATCGGATGATCTGCGCCAATTTCACCGCTGGCACTGGCTGCCACATGCGACAGAGGTTTCACTTTGTCTTCAAACTTGGCTTTACGCACCCGACGGTTGCGTGGTTCAGGTTCATTCACTAATGGCTCAATCTCGGCAAGATCTTGCTGTTGGGTCAGTTTCTGTTCCAGATGTTCTTCTTGACTCGCCTTGCGACGGCTCTTGGCACGCTGACGGTTATACTGGCTGATGGCCCGTTCTTTCTCGTCACCGCTCATTTGCTGATAAGCATCCCACCAGCTACCCATGCCTTGTGCAGTTGCATCGCCTGATTTTTCACGCAACAGCAAAAAGTCAAAGCCAGCACGGAAACGCGCATGGCTGGACAAAGCTTCGATTTGCTGTGGTTTTGGATTCAGCAAACGGGTCTGCATTTCCCAGACTTCACGAATAAAGGTTTCCGCAAAGCGTGGAATAATGGTGCGAGTCGCCTGACGTTTTAATACGTCGAGCCCAGCTTGGGCACGGGCTTCGGCCGCTACCACACCTTTATTCAGATAGAATTCACAACGCTCAAGGAACGGCTGCCATAACAATACCGCATAGAAAAATGCAGGGTTGATGGTCTTGCCGATAGAAATACGCTGATCGGTATTTTTCGCAGCACGTTCCATAAACGGCGTAATTTCAGGCTTGATATCTGCAAATAACTGCTGCCAGATCCCGAAATCGATCAGCATTGGCA
Source organism: Acinetobacter endophylla (assembly GCF_053543775.1). NCBI lineage: Bacteria > Pseudomonadati > Pseudomonadota > Gammaproteobacteria > Moraxellales > Moraxellaceae > Acinetobacter > Acinetobacter endophylla. The sequence continues at coordinate 28,668 of NZ_JBLVOM010000232.1, forward strand.
AGACACGATTTAGGTGTCCCATGGTGAACAGTTTCTGTGATTCATCATAAAGTCGATGTGGAGAAACATCACGCAGTAACTGGGTCATTTCCGGCGTAAAGACATCCAGAATCGCCTCATCAATATTAAAGTTCAGCTTGGCCGCAAAACGTAAGGTTCGCAGCATCCGCACCGGATCTTCTTCAAATCTTAAAGTCGGATCACCCAGTAAGCGTAAGGTTTTGCTGTGAATATCATCGACCGCATTGCAGAAATCCAGCACAATGCCTTTACGCGGCTGGTAGTACATTGCATTGATGGAGAAATCACGACGGGCAAAATCCTGCTCGATGCTGCCCCAGTTATTATCACGCAGAATCATCCCCGCGGCCGAGGTCACTGCTTTTTTTGGTGGTGCACGGAAGGTTGCCACTTCAACCAGTTCCCGCCCTGAATAGACATGCGCTAGTTCGAAACGTCGTCCGATAATCCGACAACGTCGTCCGAAAACTTCCTTGACCTGAGCCGGGGTTGCATTGGTGACTGCATCGAAATCTTTAGGATTCAAACCTAACATCAGATCTCGAACACCACCACCCACGATATAAGCTTCATAGCCTGCCTTGTTTAAGGCATCAATCACATCGAGAATATAAGAAGGTAATTGAGCGGTTGATAAACCACATTTTGACGCGCGCAAAGTTTGCAAAAGACGCTGTCTCCTACGTCTGAACGTAAAATTCTAAGATGACGCTAATCATATCGCTTACACGCCTAAAGGGCAATTTGATTATGTCAATCCTGCGAGTCAAATCAATCAGCTAGTCATGATCCATGCTGTCGCCTTACAAGGCCAGTCTGGCCTTGTTTTTGGCAAATAATGCCGGCCCAATACCTTTGACTAGCTGGATCTCTTCAATGCTTTTGAATTTTCCGTTTTTTTGCCGATGTTCAATAATCGCTTCGGCCTTCTTTTGACCAATGCCATTCAGTTGTTGTAATTGCTCCACAGTTGCATTATTTAAACTGATTTTATCAGCAGTGGAAGATGCCGATAATGCAGGCTTCGCCAGATAGTGATTGCTTTCTGATGAAACCGTGGTGGCAGCTTTTTTCTTTAGGCGGGCATCATGTTGCTGTTGCTGGGTCTTCCATTCCATATAATCGGTCGCAGTCGCATGCACAGTTCCGATAGAAATAAAGCCCAGCCAACAACTTAAAAGAAGACTAATCCACGTTGGACCGATTCGATAAGGTATTTTTTTCATGTGCTGCTCTTTGTTTTAATTCTAATTTAGCCTGTTCCCAGAGCTGATCAAGTTCAGTCAGTGACAGCTTTTCCAGGTCTAATTGTTGTAATTGTACCTGATCTTCCATCAAGGCAAAGCGGGTCCGAAATTTATGGATCGTACCCAATAATGCCATCTCGCTGGAGATGCCAAGTTTACGTCCAACATTGACCAGAGAAAATAAGCAGTCGCCAAATTCTTCCTGTATTTCATCGGAATTTTGTCCGGCTACCGCTTCTTTTAATTCAGCCAGTTCTTCTTCCAGCTTGGCATAAGCACCCGCCATGTCGGGAAAATCAAACCCGATTTTGGCGACATTTTTTTGAATTTCATCGGCCTGCGCCAAAGCCGGTGCATGTTTAATCTGATCCAGGCGTGAACGCGGCTTGCCCTGCTTTTCTTGCTGTTTGATTTCTTTCCATAACTCGGACACATCTTCCGGACTCATTTTTGCAAATTGTTCAACTTGAAATACATGCGGATGACGGCGAATCAGTTTATCGGTAATGGCCTGCACCACATCCTGAAAATCGAAAGCGCCCTGCTCACTGTACATCTGCGACTGGAACACCACCTGTAACAGCAAATCACCCAGCTCATCGCGGACATCATCGACTTTTCCAGAGCGGACTGCTGCTTCGACTTCGTAAGCTTCCTCAATGGCATATTTGGTCAGAGATTCGGGGGTCTGTTGCTGATCCCATGGACATTTTTCACGTAATTCGCGCATGACCTGGAGTAGTTGTTCCATGTTTAAAAACCTCTTTTTTTTACCAAATAGTCGCGTCAATCTGCCGGTTTCTTGTTATGCTCAAAAAAAAGACAATAAGGAGATCAGGCACATGCACAGTATATTGATTAGCGGTGCAGCACAAGGAATTGGGGCAGCAACCGCCCAGTTATTTTACCAGCACGGCTATAAAGTCGGTATTTATGATATCAATACAGCACAGGCTGAACAGCTGGCCCAGCAACTGGGCGAACATGCCAAAGCCGGCTTTCTCGATGTGGCCGATTATGCTTCCTGGGAAACAGCCTTGTCTGAATTTTCGGCCTGGGCGGGGAAAATCAATATTCTGGTCAATAATGCCGGGATTTTATATTCAGGCCCTTTTGAAGAAACTGATATTACGGCACATCATCGGACTCTGGATATTAATGTTAAAGGAGTCATGAACGGCTGTCATGCCGCTTTCCCTTATTTAAAAGAGTCTGCATTTGCCCGCATCATTAATCTATCTTCAGCTTCGGCGATTTATGGCCAGGCCGATTTAAGCAGTTATTCCACCAGCAAGTTTGCAGTGCGTGGCCTGACTGAAAGTCTGGATATTGAGTGGCAACCCTATGGGATTCGAGTCTTGGATGTCATGCCACTTTTCGTTAATACGGCCATGGTCAAAGATATGCAGTCAGAAAGTATTAAAAAAATGGGCGTGCATTTAAAAGCAGAAGATGTTGCACGAGATATTCTGAAACTGGCACAGCTCAAAGATTCAATATGGCAGGCAACGCATCATCCGGTCGGATTCAAAAGCCAGTTTTTATTTCATTTATCGCGGATGAGTCCACAATTTGTGAATCGGCTGAGTAATCTGATCATTTCTAGAAAATAAAAAATATTCGGGTTCATTCTGTTTTAGACAGTGTGATGAATCTGGATCACAGGAAATCTCAAGCCCTTGCAGGAATCCTCACTTTGCCAGGCCACGGTGAACATGCAGCCAGCAAGCGTATAATTTTGATAGGCATAGACGCCAATCTCTGGATGTTCGCAGCGCCCACCATTTTGCTCAGGATGGATATTGGTATTGAGCTCATTCAGGTTTATCCGGATTCCCAAGCCTGATGCCTTTAACACCGCCTCTTTGGTGGTCCAGACTTTAAACCAGTATTCGGGATCATAAGCCAGCATTTTCCAATATTTTAATTCTTCGGGATGAAAGGCATGTTGTGCCAAGGCTTCAAAACGGACTTTACGATTCAGTTCTTCAATATCAATTCCTAAATTCTGAACTTGCTTGCTCGTGGCCAAGGCGTAGAAATTTTGACTATGACTATGATTAAAACTGAAATCCGGATAGTCATTTAAATAAGGCTTGCCGAAATTCGTCCGCACCACCTGTTGATCGCTAACTGGCAATTCAAAAGATTGGGATAAAAGCTGATTACGCAAACACGCCACTTCGCGTTTCCGTTCGGCAACCTGGGTTTTGCGGTCTGACAACGAATGACAAGTCAGATCAGAAAGTTGATGCAGATGAATTTGAATCAGCCGAGCCACGTGAATCCATTAAAAAGATATCAATTGATTTGAGTGTAAAAGAATTCACACTTTTATTGGGAGAGAAATTCATTATTTTCTCAAAACAAAAAGCCCGCTTTACGCAGGCTTTTTATCCGAAAAATTTAAACTATAGAATTAACGTTTAAATTTCTTCTCGGCTTTCTTGAACTTCTGTACATAACGACGTTTACGCGCAGCTGCACGCTCATCCACTTGAGACTTACGACCTTCAAACGGGTTTTCCGAAGTTTTAAACTCGATTTTAATCGGTGTACCTTCAAGCTTGTACACTTTACGGAACACGTTTTCCAGGTAACGGCGATAATCTGCAGGAGTTTTATCCACCTTGTTTCCGTGAATCACGATCGTTGGTGGATTCTGCCCACCCATATGCGCATAACGCATTTTAATACGACGACCCTGAACCATCGGCGGTTGGTGGGCATCTGTCGCATCATTTAAAATCTGGGTGATTTTTGCTGGTGACACTTTCAAACGAGATGAATCATAAGCACGGTGAATCGATGGATAAAGATCACCCACACCCGTTCCATGCAATGCAGAAATCAAATGCACTTTGGCCCATGGAATGAAATCGAAGCGACGCTCTACATCGAGCTTACATTGCTTACGATCATATTCAGTCATGTTATCCCATTTATTGACTGCAATGACCATGGCACGACCCGCTTCAAGTGCATAGCCAATCAAATGCAAGTCCTGCTCAACAATACCATCACGCGCATCAACCACAACAACAATTACGTTAGCATCTTTCATTGCCTGTAAAGTTTTAACAATCGAGAATTTCTCAATCATTTCATCAACTTTACCTTTACGGCGCACCCCTGCAGTATCAATCAGGGTGTATTGACGGCCATCACGCTCGAATGGAATATAAATCGAGTCACGTGTTGTACCCGGCTGGTCAAATGCCACCACACGCTCTTCACCGAGCAAACGGTTCACCAGCGTTGACTTACCGACGTTCGGACGACCAATAATCGCTAAACGCAGACCCGTGTTTTTGTCATGCTCTTCCGGATTTTCATCTTCCGGTACATCAGCAAGTACATCTTCCAGCATCTGCTGAACACCACGACCATGGCTGGCTGCCACTTGTAGCGGCTCGCCCATACCCAGTTTGTAGAATTCAACCAGGGCAGCTTCAGCATGTACGCCGTCGACCTTGTTGGCCACCAGAAAGACTTTTTTGCCTAAAGTACGCAATTCACGGGCAATCTGTTCATCAGAAGCCAGCAGTCCGGCACGCGCATCAACCACAAAAATGATGATGTCGGCTTCATGAATAGCAGTCTTGGACTGCTCTGCCATGTACGAGTCAATCCCACCTTCATTTTCGCCAATACCGCCAGTATCGACCACAATGAAAGATTTATTTTGATAAGTTGCATCGCCATATTTACGGTCGCGTGTCAGACCTGCAAAGTCTGCCACCAATGCGTCACGGCTCTTGGTAATCTGGTTGAACAGCGTTGATTTTCCGACGTTCGGACGACCAATGAGCGCAATTACGGGTTTCATAGAGTAACCTTTATTCAATATCAGGCGTCAAAGTGGCCTGAACATCAGAAAGTATAGGAAGATATAAGGGGGAAATACCCTAAATAAAAACACGGGGCATTGATTTTTCAATCACCCCGCGTTCACAAAAATACGGTTGTGGCTAGTTTAGCATAAGGCTCGTTAAAATTAACGGTTCTGCCAAATGCTTAATGCGCCCTTGCGTGTAGAAACATAAAGCTGGTTGTCGATGACGCGTAAGCTACGTACTTCCCCGGAAGTTTTTGAACGACCAGTTATTTGTCCAGTACGCGGATCGATCAGGTGTAAAACACCATCCAGATCACCGACAACAAGGTCTGTACCCAGCATCACTGGATTACTTAACTTGCGATTCAACAACTGGTCATTTTCCCAAAGCGGCTGACCCGAAGTAATCTCGAAGGCTTTGATTTTGCCATCGGTTTGCGCCACAAATACGCCATTGCCCACAACTTCCGGACGCTGGATACTGCTGGCATCTTCACTCCACACCACCTGTTGTGAAGCTAAATCTAGAACAGTCACCTGACCTTGATAACTGGTCGTGACCACAAACTGACCTGCAACCACTGGCTCACCATCAATATCCACCAGACGCTGGAGATCAGAACGTCCATCCGACACTGCGACACGACGCTGTAATTTTGGCACACCGCTTAAGGCATCCAGTGCATAGATATAGGCATTGGAAGATGCAATCAGTACATTACGAGCATCCAATGCAACCGGTGCAGCCATGCCGCGCAGGCTGAATTGTACATTAGGCAAGTTATAAGTCCAAACTTGCGTACCGGTCGCGATTTCATGCGCATACACGGTGCCATCATTACTGACACTAATCACACGGCCTGCGTGAATCAATGAGGGTGCCAATAAAGCACCGGTCAATTGCGCAGTCCATTTCTGCTCACCAGTTTGTTGATCCAGCGCAAACAGCTGGCCTTTCTGGTTACCCACGACAACAAGACCTTCAGCAGCCTCAACACCAGAACTTAAATTCTCTTTGCTGACTTTTTTCTGCCACAGACGCTGTTTACCCTTAAATGCAGACACTTCACCTTTCGGGTCAATCGCAAAAACCACACCATTGTCTGCATCCAGGCGCAGGCGTAACGGATCAGCCTCATCTGTCGCAGCCACACTGGTGGAAAATACAGACACCAGTGTTTTGGCTTGAGTCAGTTTTGGAAGTGGATTCGGTTTTACTTCTGGAACTTTATTGGTTTTACCTGCACAGCCAGCCAGTGCAAGCGTTAAAACAGTCAAGGCACAGGTAATTTTGTATTTTCTATTCATGCAGCATCTTCCGCTTGTGTTTCTATAATTGGGCGTTCGATTTCTGGATCATCGACCAACACGCCTACGCTTTCGAGCTTAATTTGTAAAATCTGACGTTCTTCTTTACGTTCAATCAAGGCATCCCATGCACTTTGATATACTTTTTTCGCATTTTCAATATCATTTTTGGCAACATAGATATCACCACGTGCTTCATCGGCTGTTGCTTTAAATGCAGGATCAGTGACAGCTTCTAAAGTTTTCAAAGCCGCATCATATTTTTTCTGTGCCAGTTGTGCATAAGCCAGACGCAGTTTCACCACCTGAACCAAGCCTTTATCATCTACTTTCGAGTTTTCAACTTTCTGTAGCGCTTTCTCGGCCGCAGCATAATCTTCTTTATCATAAGCCAGTTTCGCCATCACCAGCTGAGTCTGAATCGCCTGAGCTGAATCAGGCGCTTCCTTGACAATTTTGTCCGCAGCTTCAGATAACTTAGCAAAACCATCACCTTTCGATGCCTGCGCATCATCCATCAACTGCTGAACCTTGGCAGTGTGCATTTGCGACTCTGCCAGGTTTTTCTTCTGCCAATATTCCCACCCAAAAAAGGCAATCAGCGCAATTAAAATCCCGGTAATCATCGAAGAACCATATTTCTTCGTAAAGGATTTTAAGCTTTCAAACTGTTCATCACCACTCATTGCGCTCATGAGATTACCCTTTTCCTAATGTTTTATCGATTATTTTGAAGAAATTTTAGTACTAAAAAATGCAACGAAGTCCGTAAATGGTACATTCGATTGCTCTGCGGTTGCCAACTCTTTCACAGTAAACGCCTGAGCTTCCAGTTCACGTTCACCCAAAATCGCTGCATACAAAGCACCGGCTTGATCGGCCTTTTTCATTTGCGATTTCATTGAACCCTGTGAGCCTACTTTCAGACGAACCTGACTGCCCGCTGCTTCCAGCTGATCCCGGATCTGTTCTGCAATGACCAAAGCCTTACCTTGAGCAGCCGGCTCAGCCACCAAAAACACTTCACAATCACGGGTTGGGGTATTGTCTTCAACCTGTTCCAGCAGTAGCAATAAACGTTCAATCCCCATGGCAAAACCAACTGCCGGCACAGATTGATCAGGCTTGCCTTTAAGTTGCCCCACCAGACCGTCATAACGGCCACCGGCACATACCGTACCTTGTGAACCCAAATGGGTTGTGGTCCATTCAAAAACAGTTTTGTTGTAGTAATCCAGACCACGTACCAGCTTTTGATTGATCACGAAGCTCACGCCTGCATCAGTCAAATACTGCTGTAACTGGGCAAAATGTGCCAGAGTTTCTTCACCCATAAAGTCATGCAGTTTCGGTGCATTTTCCAAGATGCTTTGTGTCTTGGCATCTTTAGAATCCAGAATACGCAGTGGATTCGTGGTCAGACGGCGCTGAGAATCTTCATCCAGATCGGCTTTATGCGACTCTAAAAATTCAACCAATGCTGCGCGATATGCTGCACGCTCATCTGACTCACCGAGTGTATTTAACTCAAGTTGAACCTTGTCTGCCACCCCCATACGTTTCCACAGACGCGCCGTCATCAGAATCAGTTCTGCATCCATGTCTGGAGTCGCAACACCAAAGGTTTCCACACCAAACTGGTGGAACTGACGGTAACGGCCTTTTTGCGGTTTTTCATAACGGAACATTGGGCCGATATACCAGACCCGAGGCGTCGCACCACGCAGCAGATTATGCTCCAGCATGGCACGTACACAGCCAGCCGTCCCTTCAGGACGTAACGTCAACGACTCAGGCGGATTACCCTTGTCCAGAAAGGTATACATTTCTTTTTCAACGATATCGGTTGCATCACCGATCGAACGTTTGAACAGATTGGTCTGCTCAACCATAGGCAGACGGATTTGTTGATAGCCATAGGCATCCATCAAACCGGATAGATGCTGTTCAAGACGTCTCCAAGCTGGGGTTTGCGTTGGGAGAATGTCATTAAAACCTTTGATTGCGACGATTGAACTCATGATCTACTCAGGAAAACTTGTACGAATAATTTCTTTAGATTTAGCTTCTTCAAGCTCGGAAACACGTTGACGAACCATGGTTTCGATTTCATCAACCAATTGATTCGTGTCAATTAAATGGCTCTTTTCACCATTACGGTACACAAGTGAACGTGGTGCTGCACCCACTACACCAATATCCGCTTCTTTGGCTTCACCCGGACCATTGACCTTACAGCCAATGACAGACACATCCATTGGGGTACGAATATCTTCTAATCGCTCTTCAAGTTGCTGCATCACTGAAATCACATTAAATTCCTGACGTGAACAGCTTGGGCAGGCAATGAAGTTAATCCCATTGGAGCGCAGACCTAGCGATTTCAGAATATCAAAACCAATTTTAATTTCTTCTTCAGGCTCGGCAGCCAGTGAAATACGCATGGTATCCCCGATGCCTTCCATCAGCAGGCCGCCCAAAGCGATCGCAGATTTAACCGAACCGGTGCGGTAAATACCCGCTTCCGTGACACCTAGATGGAGCGGATTATCAATTTGCTGTGACAGCAAACGATACGCATCCATGGTCAGGAACACATTCGATGCTTTGACTGAAATTTTGAATTCCTGGAAATCCAGACGGTCTAAAATATCGATATGGCGCATCGCAGATTCAAGCAAAGCCTGACCCGTCGGCTCGCCATATTTCTTTTGAATATCTTTTTCCAGTGAGCCGGCATTGACACCGATCCGCATGGAAATGTCGTTATGACGTGCTGCGGCCACCACTTCACGGATTTTCGCTTCCGAACCGATGTTGCCCGGGTTAATCCGCAGGCAGTCTGCACCCAAATCGGCAACTGCCAAAGCAATTTTATAATCGAAGTGAATATCCGCCACCAAAGGTACATTGACCTGCTTGCGAATTTCACCAAATGCCGCCGCCGCTTCCATGGTAGGCACAGAAACCCGCATGATGTCCGCGCCTGCATCTACACAGCGCTGGATTTGTGCAACCGTAGCTGCCACATCACAGGTTTCAGTATTGGTCATGGACTGGATACTGATTGGTGCATCACCACCCACATAAACTGAACCCACACGAATTTTACGTGTTGGACGACGTTTAATTGGATTTACGATCATCGTTCTGCTCTACTCTTGATCTGTTAAGGTGATAAACGGAATTCTGCTTTTCCGTTCACAGTGTAGGGTGACAATGAAATATTTTCATTATTCAAACTGAGTGATACAGCCGATGCATCATCCAGACGAATCTGGAAGGGCGCTTCACCATTCAGTTGCAAGCTCGATGCCTGACGGCCAGTTGCCAGAACATTACCCGCCGAGTCGACAATATGCACCGAAGTCGGACGGTTAAAATCAAGTTTCAGCTGATCGCCGGAAAGTGCGGCACCTGTATCCAGATTCAGAATCTCGACATTAGAAGCGCCTACTCCAGAGACTTCACTGCTATTTTGGGAATTACTACTCGACCAGTTCTGAATCATGGCAAACAGTGCGCCCAAAATCAGCAAAAGTACCAGCGTAATAAAAATGCGCTTTAACCACTTACGATTACGGTCACGCTTGGAACCTGGTAATTTCCCCATAATTTTAATTGGAGAATTGTTCAGGGCATGATTCGGCAGCAACCCGGTATCATTGGTATAGATTTCATCAAAACGCTGAATAATACTAGACGCATCTACACCCAGAAATTTGGCATAAGTCCGGTAATAACCTTTGATAAAGGTCGCTTCAGGCAAAGATTTGTATTCATCCTGCTCAAGAGCAGTCAGGGTTTTGACCGGAATATTCAGCTCTTTCGCTACATCTTCCAGATTACGTTGCTGATTGATACGAATCTGGCGCAAGTACTCGCCCGGACGTTGAATATTTCCTAACGCATTTGGAGCTACGCTCGAATGATTCGATGGTGAATTAGGATTTACTTCCATACGGCCTCAGTACTGTACTGTAATTGCAAATAACGTTGGTATTCCTGGCTTTCAGGAAAGAGTGCACGTAACTGGTTGACCAATACCTGCATACCCAACTGATCACCTCCGGCACGCGCAGTGCGAATGCCAATCCAGAGTGCACGGGCACCCTGATTTTTCTGCCCCACACCGCGCACAAACTGTTGATACATTTGTGTCGCTGCCGGGAACTGCTGGTTCAAATAAAATATTTCTGCCAACTCTAACATTGAAATATAAGAATCGCGATTGGCTTGTAGCGCCTGTTTGAATGATTTTTCAGCATTCGCTGTATCACCCAGTTTCAGGTAAATCCGTCCCATATTTTCCAATGCACGGAAACGTTGATCATAACCTAAAGTGGCACCAGCAATTTGAAACTGCTCGATTGCATCATTATAGCGTTCAAGCTGATATAAATAAGTGCCGTAATTATTTCGCGCCTGCGCATTTTTCGGATCTGCCGAAATCGCACGCTTGAAATAATGATCTGCTTTTTCGAGATTAAGCTTACTACCTTCCTGTTGCAGTAGCACGCCCATCATCATATTTGCTTGAGAATCACGCGGAGTAGTCTCAAGTGCCTGATCCAGCGCACGTTTGGCTGCATCCAGGTCACCTGTTCTCAGATATTCTACCGCCAATTGGGTACGGACTTTGGTGGCCTTTTCAGGGTCTTTCTGACCCAGATCTGGCGTCTGACACGCGACTAAAACCAAAGACACACATACTGTTGAAATCAAAGCAAACTTTGATGTTAGATTTCTCAACTGGCGACCTCTTATTATCCTTGTGAGCGCATGATCTCATTCGATTGCGCAATTTTCTTTTTCCACTGTTCCGCACGACGGGTACGGTCAGCGACTTGTCCGACTAACTGTCCACACGCGGCATCAATGTCATCACCGCGTGTCTGACGAATCGTACACACAAAACCGGCATCAGACAAAGTTTTTTGGAAAGAAATAATCCGGTTGCGGCTTGAGCGGCCATATGGCGCATGCGGGAACGGATTAAAAGGAATCAAATTAATCTTGCTTGGCAAATTCTTCAACAGCTTAATCATTTGCTGAGCATGTTCAGGATGGTCATTCACGCCATCTAACATCACATATTCAATCGTCACATGTTTACGTGAACTTTCGTTACCATCTTTAGCAATATAGCGCTGACATGCAGCAATCAGCTGCTCAAGCGGATATTTTTTATTGATCGGCACCAGCTCGTTACGCAGTTCATCATTTGGCGCATGCAATGAAATAGCCAGCGCCACGTCAATATCTTTGACCATCTGATCGATTTTCGGTACCACACCAGAAGTCGATAAAGTCACACGACGTTTTGACATGCCGTATGCAAAGTCATCCAGCATAATACGCATTGAATTCAATACTGCATCGTAGTTGAGCAATGGCTCGCCCATGCCCATCATCACCACGTTCGTGACTGAACGTTCACGCTCAAGTACAGGCACATCTTCCATATAGGAATAGTTCGCCATCCAGAGCTGACCGATAATTTCGGCTTGAGTCAAATCACGCTGAAAACCCTGTTTACCGGTTGAGCAGAATGAACAGTCCAGTGCACAGCCCACTTGTGAAGAAATACACAAAGTGCGACGTAAACCACTGCGATGTTCAGCAGGAATCAATACGGTTTCGACGAGGGAACCTTCACCGTCGCCAACACGGAATACCCATTTACGGGTACCATCTTTAGAATAGTTTTTATGCACCACTTCAGGCGCTTTAATTTCACAAATCTTTTCCAGTTTTTCACGCAGTTTGCCGGAAATATTGGTCATTTCAGCAAAATCAGTCACAAAGAACTGGTGAATCCATTTCATCACCTGCCCGGCACGAAACTTCTTCTCACCCATGTCCTCAAAGAATTTTTCCATTTGCGGACGTGACATGCCAAGTAAATTCACTTTCTCGACAGTATTTGCCTGTGCTAGAGCGGATGGAGTGTGTTGCTGTGGCTCAGAAACTGCTGATACAGCGACTGCTTCAGTACTCATGTGTATTACCTAAACCATGTCTAAAGATGAAAGGAGAAGCTCAATATGTGAGCAAAGAATTATTCAGAGAATAAAAAAACCAGATAAGTATAATAACACTTATCTGGCTTGAATACTGCGAATTAACGAGTACGTGGAGCAATCTCAGTTTGAGCGAAGAAGTAGTTAACTTCACGATCAGCAGATGCTACAGAGTCAGAACCGTGAGCAGCGTTTTCGTCGATGCTTACAGCGAAATCTGCACGGATAGTACCAGGAGCAGCTTCTTTAGGATTCGTCGCGCCAAGGATGTCACGGTGAGCAAGAACAGCGTTTTCGCCTTCAAGAACTGAAACAACCACTGGACCAGAAGTCATGAATGCAACTAGGTCAGCAAAGAAACCACGTTCTTTGTGTTCAGCATAGAAGCCTTCAGCTTCAGCTTGAGTCAAATGTTTCATTTTAGTTGCAACAATTTGAAGACCAGCTTTCTCGAAACGAGCAAAGATGTCGCCGATGTGGTTTTTAGCAACTGCGTCTGGTTTAACGATAGATAAAGTACGTTCGATAGCCATGATAGGCTCCTTAAGTCAATTGTTGACATGAAAATTTGGCGCATTATACCGAGATAATGCGCATTTTTCTGCTTTTCATCTGTAAAAAAATGCTTTTTTAAGATGAGGCCTTAGCGTGCCTCGTCAATCCATGCCATTTGAATGGCTTCAAGCAAACCTTCAGTCGACTTGGTTGGATCATCTTCAAACTCAGGCAAAGCACACACCCAGGCATGTAAATCAGTAAAACGAATCCACTGCGGGTCCACATCTGGATGCGCTTCATAGAGTTCAATCGCGATATCGAGCGTGTCAGTCCAACGTAAACCCATCTCTATTTCTCACCATAATTGCTTTGATGCTGTACTTTAACAAATCTGTGAAAATCTGCGAGCCTTTGCTCCGGCTTTCACTTATTTTTACAGCACAATATTCAGATAAGGCGCGGTCAGGACAATGGCAATTGCCATCATGCCACCCAGAATTGCGCCAACTGCCACATCACTTGGATAATGCAATCCCAGCACCATTCGGGACACTGCGACCAGAACCGTAAAAGGCAACATCAGCATCAGTAATAAAGGTGCGACATAACCTAAAACGGTGGTTGCCATCACGGCATGCAAGGTATGCCCGGAAGGAAAACTGAAATGATCCAGTGGATGCTCACCCAAACGGATCACTTGATGTACCTGATAAGGACGTGGTCGTACAGTTTTGATTTTAAGCACCTTGTAAATCATAGTACCTATAGTACTTCCCAAAATCAGATAAACAATCTGCACGGTATAGATCAAGCCTTGCATGATCCAAACCAGTATCAGCATGAAATACCAAAATGCACCATTTCCTAAGCGGCTAATAATTTTAAAAAAAGTGGCAATACGGACTGAATGCGAAAAATGATTCAGATAAACACAGCCTTTCAAATCGATTTCTAAAAATTTAATCTTTACATTCTGGAGTTTCACACTGGTGCTCCTTTCTTGTTTTATATCCTGTATTCCTGATGCTGTACCAGTGAATACAGTGCCTGTTCAAATTGCCGGACCGGATATTGCCAGCCTACTTTTTCGGCTTTTTTACGTGCTTGCGCACCCATCTGCTGCAATTTTTGCTGATCAGGCAATCCGAGCATCTGCTGGATCAACCCCTGCTGATGTCCAAGTCTACTCAACCATCCCGTTTCACCATGCTGCACATGCAAGTTTGCACAAGCATAATCATAAGCAATCACTGGCAAGCCACTGGCCATCGCTTCCAATACCACATTTCCAAAGGTTTCAACCTGACTGGCAAAACAGAAGACATCTGCACTGGCATACGCCGCTGACAGTTTTTCTCCTGTCAAGCTACCGGTAAAAACAATACTGCCATCCTGATTCAGTTGTTGCAGTCGAGTGCGATCCGGCCCATCTCCAACCACCACCAAACGTATATCTTGCTGACGAACTTGGCGCAGAACAAAATAGGTCTTGATCAGCACGTCAATTTCCTTTTCAGGAGAAAGACGTCCGACATACAACATCACCCGGGTCTCATTTGAAACTCCCCAAGCATAGCGCAAATCTGGTGATCGCCACTTTGGTGAAAATGTATCTGGATCGACGCCTCTACCCACAACTGCCATGGGACAAGTTACGCCAAACTGATTTAAGGCTTGAGCGGTGCCTCGACTCGGAACACAGGTCAAATCAGTATTATTATGAAACCACTTTAAATAACCTTGAATCGGCTTAAGCAAAAAAGCCAAATCAAAAAACCGGCTGAATTCCTGAAATGACGAATGGAAACCGCTAGAGACTGGAATTTTATGGAATTTTGCAAGCTGCTGAGCTACCAAACCCAAAGGGCCTTCGGTCACGATATGGATAATATCGGGTATAAAAGTTTCAACAGCTTGATGGATTTTTAGAAATTGCGGTCTACCAAACTGCAAATTGCTATATTTAGGAAGGCAATGCGCTTTAACCAGACATTCACTATGCGGTTTAAAATCGTTACAGGCTTGTCGTTGTTCTGGACGTATTAATAAAATCTTATGCCCCTGTTTTTGTAATCCTTTACAAAGTTGCAATAAAGCATGGGCAACACCATTAATTTCAGGAGGCCAGGTTTCGGTAACAATGGCAATTTTTAAACGGGACCGTGTCAGATCTTCTAAGATAATTTTGTCACGAATGGCCTGTTTACGTTGTTCTTTTAAATCAAACTGGATTTTATGAATAACAGGTCGTTGCTCTAATAATTCTGAGATGGAAATTTGTTGCATCTCGCACCTATTCGCTTATATTTTTCATCCAGTATAAAAAGATCTCATGACTATTTGATGAATAAAAATAACTAAAAAAAATCCAAAAATAAATCTTCTAAATGATTATTTATATTAAAAAAATAAGTGAATACCAACTATTCCTCACACTAAAAAGATATTCACTTTAAGCAGATCTTCATTTAATCCCCTCGAAGTTTCTGCATGTTTACTCTACTGCACTGATCTCAGGTTGATTTAAAGTCTTTCAGGTCATTTCCTCATCTCTATGATTTAAAAATTAATATCGACAGAGATTCGATCACGATAAGTTCCAGCTGGCACCCCATTAAAAGGATTCTCTTCGAGTTGAACCGAAACGACATATTTCTGTCTCTGTGAAGCTCCCTGATTCACTCTGACTCCCCATAACCCACTATTTGCACCACTCAAATTTAATTTGGTGCGCAATTTATTAGGACCGTTGGACACATAACTTATACCGTTGGAACTCACCAGGTTCTGACTATTAAATAAAATTGAATAGCCAGTATCACATGAAATATTAAATGAAGTGGCAGCCTGACTACGCTGATAGCTGGCTAGACGTAATTCTGGAGTGGTAAAACCATCAATCGAGCAATATTGGGCCATGGCTATTTCACTCATACTGAGTGCGGTAATAAATAAAAAGAGCTTTTTCATTTTTCTACTCCTACTTACATAGAGTTTCCAGAATTTGCTTGTCTGAATTCTGGAATTGGTTTTCATTCAGAATAAATTGAGCCTGGCACTGCTGTCCTCTCTTAGTCTTCACTTTGAGGTTGTAAGTACCTGCTTTAAATAGATATAGGTAAACAATACCTTGACTATCAACAAAAGAAGGTTCTGTACTGAGACCATCTACAAGAACCTCAGAGCCTATAACTAAATTATTTTGTTGTGCATCTTTAATTCTTAGCGCAATACGTTTGGTTTTATAGATAGGAAAATTCAGCTTATATCCACGTTGATCCAGACCAATCATTTTTTTAGAAGAGTGTTCAAAAGTTTCTTCCATCGCTAACTGGTTATGGTCAAAAGAAATATCGTAATGGATATAAGGGATGATGTTATGTATAAACATATAGCCTTGATTATTGGTGCTTCCAGCTAGACTCGCTGAGCGATAGATATCAAGATTTGGATGTTGATCCACCTCAACCAGAGCAAAAGCATTATCAGCATATTTGGTGAATGCCATTTTACCACCCAGCCAGACTAAGGCACCCTCAAACATAGCCTGTGAATTACGACGATCCTCATACTCATCATGAGAAAGTTGTAAATTACCGATACTGGTTTTCCATAAACCATAAGCATTGTAATTCACTTCCTCTTCAGTACGATTAACCCCCAAAACATAATCAAAACCATTCTGAGTCATCGTTCTGTGACTAAAACTTAAACCCGTTTCATTATCTTCAGTATCGTGATTTAAATAAATTTGACCCTTTTCTTCCCAATCGTAAGATAAGGCGATATTGAAACCATGATCACCATCATTCCCAAAATCTTTATAAAAGCCAAAATTTGTATATAATTTTTTTGTTAAGCTTTTTGAAGCTCGAATATCAAAAATTTTCTGAGTATCATTACTAAAACCATTTTGATCATAATAAGATTGATAAATATAACTAAGATTTAATCCATCAATGAATCCCAAATTGGAAAAATTAAAATATAGAATATTTGAGGCTTCAATATTAGAGTCATATACATCACCACTTAAATATTGATATTCCTGAGTAAAATATCGACTATTTATACCAAAGGACCAGTTTCTAAAATCCCGACTTAGAGCTATCGAAGCCGCATATCCTTGTTCATCATCCACTTCTGTTTGGCTAACTGAAAATGCACTATCCATAAGCAAGTATTTACTTATTCCTTGGGTCCATAAAAAATCAAAATTGCTGACATCTTTACTATATAAAAAATCTCCTCCCAAGGTCGTTGAAGAAGTTATACCCCGCCGGTAAAATAATTTTGTAAAAAACTCCCGATAATCATCATCGACATAATCATAGTTATATCTTAATTTACCCAATGAAATATTATATTCATTCAATTTTGGTTTTAATAATCGACTATTAATATAAACGGGAAAACTCTGGACGGTCCTATTCCCTAAAATATCTTCTACAACAATTTGCGCATCACCCGCCTGATTCAACATTGCTCCAGCAGGAAGGTTATAATTACCAGGGGTCACAGAATCCCGATATAAACGCACCCCATTAATATATAGATCAATTGTTGAGGGTACGCTTGCACTCCCATTTAAAGTCGGCGCATTCCAGTAAACAAAGTCTGGACGATTGGTATAGTTGGTACCAAAGCTTAGCCCGCCAAACCGAAAAGAATTATTTAAACTGCTATAAGGACTCGTCGTATCTCCCAAGGTAAGTCTTGAAAAGATTTTTGGAAATTCAACATCGAGCGTCGTATTGACACGTAAAAATCCTTCTTCAATATCTTCAGGTTCATTACGATATAAAAAAGCATTTTTTAATAACCAATAATCTTTAAATATCCCAATTTCGGAAAATGTATTAAACTCTTGTTCTTCATCGTCTTTATTATAAAATAAGCTATAATTAACAAACCCTCCAAAATTCGCTTTCTCGGGATTTTCTATCTCTAATTCATAATGAGTATCTTCAAAATAATTGACTGGAAAGTTAATTTTAATGGCTTGTAAACTATAATCATCTTCAACTGTTACACCGGGTTGATTTAACAAACAGAATTCTTTCTTGACCAAGTGACGGGGGATCCTTTCAATGTGAATTCCGATTCTGGATAAAGCCTCACACTCAATATATCTCTGCCCTCCATCAGAAAAATGAATTGCTTCAGTTTTATAATCTAAGCCATTTACCCATATATTTACGATGAACATTTCTAAATTGTCTTTCTGCCCCCTCTGTTGAACATTTTCAGCATTTACATTTGTTAGCCCCATCCCACACGCGATCATTAGAAGAATTTTAGTGATCTTCATAGCATCATCCTTTTACTATTTATTCTTTTTGTAAGCATCTTCTAGGCTTTTACAGGAAATTCCAAATATCCCTCATGGTCTTCCACTTTTATTTTTAATTTCAAATCTCCATTCTCTTTTAATTCCCCAAGTTCAAATTTAATTTTATTTCCACTCAAAATATATTGAACAAAATCTTTTTTCATGAGTTGATTGTTTTTATTATCCACTACTATAACTTCAGTAATTTTTGCATGAGATTTAGATAAATTATTTATATTTAGATAAGCCAGCTCATTAATTTTTTGCAGATCTACATTTAACTGTGGGGCTACCTGTTTTCCAGCAAAAAAAGGCAGTGAGAAATTAAATAAAAAATTAATCGAAGAATTATCATCAACTGGTGTTACTTCTTTAAAAATGATCCTCCATGATTGCTGTTGTTCTAAATTTAATGGGGGTTGGCTAAACCCGATACGGACAACTTGTTTACTTTCAGGTTTTAGCTCAAATGTTTTTGGATTAAACAATAAAGTATTATCCTCCAATAGAACATCTTCACCTTTTTCATTTTGCTGCCATTTAAACGCACTAATTTCATATATTTTTGAAGTACTTAATCCTGTACTTTCAATATTAACAGTTGTACTTTTCTGTCTTTTAAAATCTTGAATATAGAGTTGGATAGGACTGAATTTTATTCCCGCTGATAAAGAAAAACTAAATAAAAACAATATAGAAAATCCTATAATTTTTTTAATCATATTTCACTCCTAGACCTAAATATAATTATTATTAATCATAAAAATATTAAAATAGGAGATGTAGTACATCTCCTACTTATTCAAAATGTTATATAAAAAATTTCTTATTATTAGAATCGAACTTCTACGTTATATACACCACGATAAGTACCAGCATCAGCTGCTTCAACCGCACTACCAGCTACTGTAGCTGCTACATCCCAACGATGAGGTTGTCCTTTGGTACTTGACTGAGTGCCATAATAAGCTTTTCCACCACGTGTAGTAGTCACAACTACAGGTACAGTGTTCTCACCATTGCGCAAATTATTTAGTGGATTAATATTTAATCGATAAGGGGCATTTGTGCTGACATTAAAGAAGCCCGCATCACTCCAATTACCTCCCGTGGTTTGTGCAAGTGTTAATCGAGGTGTCTCAACATCTAAATCACAATGTCTTGGAACTTCCAAAACAATGTCAATTTTTCCGTCACATTTGTCTCCACATCCATGTTTGCCTGGTTTATGAGGTTTATTTGGACCCTGTTGTGGAGGACCACCTCTGTTTGCTTCTGCTGCGTAGAGAGCTGTTGAACTAAAACCAAAACCCAGTACGAGTGCTGCCAATGTGGCTTGAGTCATTTTTTTCATGTTTTTCTCCATTTCTTTTTTTAGAAGAATATATTTTTCTTTTATTTTTAACGCTTATATCCCAACTCTTAGAATTTAGAGCTATTTTTCTAAGCGCACACTCATATTAGTGCGATTATTTTAATTAGCGTACAAAGCTTTAATATTCACGATATAGTCGCCTATATTTTTATAAAATCATCTATCTATATATTTATTTATTTTATAAGCACTTAGACTTATATATAAATTATTACAAATACAATCCATTTAAAATTATAAGCATTTCATACTTTCACCACACTTCATCTAATAGATAAAAATACCCACAAGATATTGATATAATTATTTTTTCAAACCACTCAATTTAAATTGGAAATAAATCTTACAAATGCTTACAATTTCCAGATACTACCCTTTAAAAAAATTATTTTTTTTATTTTTTATTGTTATTTTTACAGCATCATAAAAGTTTAATATTTTTCATCTAGATAAATAATTACAATAAAACAACACAAAGCATATATTAAATCTAGAGTATAAAAATGTGACAAAGTAAATAATTAATTTTACAATATTATTAAGTTTTAATTACTATTAATTTAATTAATCAATAATTTTACTATTTAAAAATTTAATTTCAGAATTAATATTCTAATAAATATTTTTTGATTGAACTTAAGATAAAAACTAGAGAAAAATATTACTTTGACAGATATATAAGAATAAGTTTAGTGGTGTTTGTTTTAATATTTTTTAATTGATTTTTTGTAGAGGTCGTACAATTACAGTTCAATAACTGATTTATACAAATCAAATAATAAAAAAATGAGTGTAGACATAATCAATAAAGAATAAATTTTTACGCTGGCTATACTTCGCATTTTTTAAAAAGAGAAATGAAGTAGAAATTTAGAACACATAATATGCTTTAAAACTAATATTATTACTTAATATTTTTAAATATTAATATTTTTACGTGTAAGACCCCACCTATCATAATCTTTATCTACTTTAAATACAGGTAAACTCAAACTTCTACAAAGGTTATATAACCGATCTAATTTTTCTATATTATCAGGATTCCAAGTATTAGTTTCTTTTTCTTGTGAACGTCTTAATTTCCGGTATGAACCTAATCCAAATGTTACATCAACAAAGGCATCAGGATTTATCTCCAATGTATAAATTGGTTTAAATCCAGGTGTAATTTTCTGCCATACTTGACCATCAAAATTATACTTTCGTTGACGTGGTATATGATAGGTAGAAATATAAGATGAAATTTTTTTCACAATTCTTACCTCTTCTTCATACTTCCAAAAATGCATTTTATTAAGTAGCGCTTGTTTCAATATTTCTTTATCTTTTCCCCAAGTTAAATTTTCAACATTATTCAAAAATTCAACAGTACACCGATTTAAGTTTTTCGGCTCTTCACTTAAATATGTGACTGAACCCCAGTCTGCTGTAATAATGAATTTATCAGCATCATTCAATCCGGCTTTATTTACGTCAATTCCAATTACTACACCATTATGGCTATCTGCATAATGTGCCCACATCAATGGATTTAATGGCTGTTTAGTTAAACATGTATAAATACTTTCTGGAAAACTTCTGCTGCAAAACCTCATTAGGATTTCGCTTTGAAATTACATGATCATACAAGCCTAATGTTGTACATTCGAACGGATCATTAAAATCCTCTAAATGCGAAAAAGCTAATGTCCGATTATTTAAGGTTAAAAGAGCATCATCAAAACTCATATATTTATATAAAATCACTATTCTTATCCAATAAAAACCCGCTTTCGCAGGGCTTTTATAGCATAAAAATCAGCCAATTAAGAGAGTCGTTTTTCTCTTTATCAACGATTTTGTTTATTTGAATCCAAGGTACGAAAAATGATTAAAGCACTGCTTTAATCATTTTGAGGCACGTAACATCAAATGTAAAAAACCCACTCAAATAGAGTGGGTTTTCGCATTCAAATCAAATGATTCGAGAAATTAGTTTTTCTCTTTATCAACGATTTTGTTTGCTTGGATCCAAGGCATCATCGCACGTAACTTGTTACCAGTAACTTCGATACCGTGAGCCGCGTTTTGACGACGACGAGCAGTCATAGATGGATAGTTCAACGCACCTTCTTGAATGAACATCTTCGCGTATTCACCAGATTGAATACGTTTAAGTGCATTACGCATTGCTTCACGAGACTGTTCGTTAATTACTTCAGTACCCGTTACATATTCGCCGTATTCAGCGTTGTTTGACACTGAGTAGTTCATGTCCGCGATACCGCCTTCGAACATCAAGTCAACGATCAATTTAAGTTCGTGTAGACATTCGAAGTACGCCATTTCAGGAGCATAGCCCGCTTCAACCAGAGTTTCGAAGCCCATTTTAACCAATTCAACAGCACCACCACAAAGAACTGCTTGCTCACCGAAAAGATCAGTTTCAGTTTCTTCACGGAATGAAGTTTCGATGATACCTGTACGGCCGCCACCTACGCCTGAAGCGTAAGAAAGAGCAACGTTACGCGCATTACCAGAAGCATCTTGGTGAATCGCGATAAGGTCAGGAACACCTGAACCACGTTGGTATTCAGAACGTACTGTGTGACCAGGAGCTTTAGGCGCAACCATGATTACGTCTAAGTCAGCACGTGGAACAACTTGGTTATAAAGAATCGAGAAACCATGAGCAAATGCTAAAGTAGCGCCTTGCTTGATGTTTGGCTCAATTACGTCACGGTAAAGTTGAGATTGGAACTCATCTGGAGTCAAAATCATCACTACGTCAGCTTGCGCTACAGCAGCAGGAACTTCAGCAACTTTAAGACCTGAATTTTCAGCTTTCTTCCAAGAAGCAGAGTTCGCACGTAAACCTACAGTTACGTCAACGCCAGAATCTTTCAGGTTAAGCGCATGCGCGTGGCCTTGTGAACCGTAACCAATGATCGCTACTTTCTTAGCTTGGATGATAGATAAGTCACAGTCTTTATCGTAAAAAATTTGCATTGCTGTCTCCGCTTAAATGCTTGTTTGTCCGTTAAATCAGGCAATGACCCTTAAATTTACATTGCCTGATACCCTCTTCTTATTTAGAGGAGGAAATACTTAAAATTTAGATGGTGAGTACTTTTTCGCCGCGTGCGATACCGGATACACCTGAACGTACCACTTCTAAAATCGTGTGTTCTGCAAGTGCATCAATAAACGCATCCACTTTCTCAGTCGTACCTGCGATTTGAACGGTATAGGTCGTTGGGGTTACATCGACAATCTGACCACGGAAAATATCTGCAGTACGCTTGATTTCGTCACGAGATGAACCCAATGCCTTCACTTTAATCAGCATCAGTTCACGCTCAATGTGCGCGCCTTCAGACAGGTCAACTACTTTCACCACTTCAACCAGCTTGTTGAGCTGTTTGGTGATTTGTTCAATCTTGTGATCATCGCCATAAGTGGTCAATGTCAGACGTGAAAGCGTTGGATCTTCAGTCGGAGCAACATTCAATGTTTCGATGTTGTAGCCACGCTGTGAGAACAAACCCACTAAACGAGAAAGCGCGCCTGATTCGTTTTCTACGAGTACAGAGATAATATGTCTCATTTCGTGCGCTCCCCTTTAGCCAACCACATATCCTGCATCGATTGACCCGCAATCAACATCGGATAAACGTGCTCAGTACGATCCACCATCACGTTAATAAATACACACTTGTCGTTAATCGCCATCGCTTCTGCAAGTTTCGACTCTAGCTCATCGGCATGATTAATCTGAATACCGACATGACCATAGGCTTCCATCAGTTTGGCAAAATCAGGCAATGAATCTACATAAGAACTTGAATGACGTCCTTCATAGTTCATATCTTGCCATTGTTTTACCATGCCTAAAGCTTGGTTATTCAGGCACAGGATTTTTACATTCAGGCCATATTGCTTACAGGTCGACAGTTCCTGGATACACATCTGAATCGATGCTTCACCGGTGATACACACCACTTGCTGTTCTGGATATGCAAGCTTCGCAGCCATTGCATACGGTAAGCCTACACCCATGGTACCTAGACCACCTGAGTTGATCCATTGACGTGGACGTTTGTATTTGTAATACATCGCACCAAACATTTGATGCTGACCGACGTCAGAAGTAATGATCGCTTCACCATTGGTCACTTTGTCCAATGCCTGAACCACTTGTTGTGGCTTCATCACGCCATCAACACCTGCCTCAAAACGACCACCATGAACCTTGCGCCATTCATTGATCTGTTTCCACCATGCCGCAATCGCTTCAGGATTTGGCTTAGAAACATTAAGCTGTTTCAACTGGTTCAGCATCTCATTCAATACAGGCTCTACAGCACCGACGATTGGAATGTGCGCCATAATGGTTTTTGAAATCGTCGCTGGGTCGATATCAATATGAATGACTTTTGCATTCGGACAGAATTTCGCAGGATTGTTGGTCACACGGTCATCGAAACGCGCACCCACACACAGAATTACATCTGCATTGTGCATGGTCATGTTGGCTTCGTAAGTACCGTGCATACCCAACATACCGATGAACTGTTCATCATTACCCGGGAATGCGCCTAGACCCATCAAGGTATTGGTCACTGGATAACCCAATAAATGCGCAAGCTCTGTCAATTGTGCTGAAGCATTGCCTTGAACTACACCACCGCCTGAGTAAATCACTGGGCGTTTAGCGTTGATTAATTCTTCAATTGCTTTACGAATTTGACCTGAATGACCACGGAATGGTGGCTGATACGAACGCATCTTCACTTTTTCTGGGTATTCGTAAGCAAATTTTTCTGCAGGATTGGTCGCATCCTTTGGAATATCGATCACCACAGGGCCTGGACGACCTGATGATGCGATATAGAAGGCTTTTTTGATAATTGCAGGAATTTCGCTGGCATGACGCACCTGGAAACTATGCTTCACGATCGGACGTGAAATACCGACCATATCGGTTTCCTGGAATGCATCTTCACCAATCAAATGACTCGCAACCTGACCTGACAAAATCACCATCGGGATTGAGTCCATATAGGCTGTTGCAATTGGCGTCACCGTATTGGTTGCGCCCGGACCTGAGGTCACTAGCACAACACCAGTCTTGCCTGTCACGCGTGAGTAAGCATCGGCCATATGACCGGCAGCCTGTTCATGACGTACGAGATAATGATTGATTTTGTCTTGTTGAAATAGCGCATCATAAATATGAAGAACTGCGCCGCCTGGGTATCCAAAAACATGTTCAACGCCTTCGTCCGCTAATGCGCGAACAAGCATTTCACCACCAGATAGAAGTTCCAACGTGATTCACCCTAATATTATTCACTGCACAAATGGGAGGCATTTGCAGTGTTTCATTTGTTAACTGTCTGCACTGTTATAGCACACAAAATTCATAGTTTTCATAGCAATAGGAAAAAAATCTGATCTCTTCGCTGTTCGAGCAATACGGGATCTAAAACATGTTGGGATAAACATATTTTGCTTAGCTTTGTTCAATTTCTCGGCTAGAGAAATCGCCCATTGCATGAAATGACACTTAGTCGAAGGGTGATCGATCTAAGGCATATAAAACTATTGCAGCATTCTTGTGTTTTCAGGCTTTAAAGTCAAGTTTAAAAAACAGACAATCCATACTTATAGTGCCTAGATCTGCTGTTTTTAACAGCAATATCAGCTCAGAGCTATGCATTGACTGTCTTTTCTACTCACCTAATTCAATAAAATTCATAGAGTTAATGGTTTAATTTTATAAATTTTTAATATGTCTTATATAAAAAAAATGAATGAATTTTTATTAAATGAAAGGAAATTGTTTATCAACAATTTTTGTATACGAAGATTTGTCTCTGATTTCTTACGCTCCAGGTCGAGCTTATATAAGCAGTTAACCTCGAATAAAGCAGATAAAAATCCATCATTTTTACTTAAAAAATCACTACAATAATTGCAGTATTCCATGCCTAGCAAGCCGAGGCCCAAGAACAATGAAAATATCTTTTTTAACCGTTTTCAGTTTGAGTTGCGCAGTTGTTTTGAGCATCTCCAGCACTAGCGCTTCCGCGATCCAGTATCATAAATGGGTCGATGCGAAAGGCGTCACGCATTATACCAAGACGCCACCGCCGAAATCTGCAAAAAAAGCCACCACAGTGGACACCTATGGCTGGAAAAATTCGGCACCGACACCGTCTAGAACGACTGAAACTGAAGTGCAAACCGAGAATACATTGCAAGAACAACAGCAACACGCCCCTCAAGTTCCTGCGAATCAGGACCAGCAACAACGTGAAGCGAACGAAGCCTTGCAGCAATCTAAAAATCGTGCAGTCGCTTTATAAGATACCTCCATATAGAACAGCGTGTTTTTTCTTCGGGAAATGCCGGCGCAAAATTCACTTTTAGGTGCATTTTGCGCTATGCTGTGCAACAGACTTTTTTCACCGTAATTCACTGATACGTTTATGACTACTCACATTGATTCCGAATATCAAGCCAGTGCGATTGAGCCTCAAGTCCAACAGGATTGGGAATCTCGCAAAGCCTTTAAAGTTGCCGACAAAGTAGAAGGTCCACGTCGTTATATTCTCTCGATGTTCCCTTACCCAAGTGGCAAGCTTCATATGGGTCATGTGCGTAACTATACGATTGGTGACGTGATCAGCCGTTTCCATCGCTTAAAAGGTGAAACTGTGCTGCAACCGATGGGTTGGGATGCTTTTGGTCTGCCTGCTGAAAATGCAGCGATTGCACACCAGGTTGCTCCGGCAAAATGGACATTTGAAAATATTGCTTACATGCGCGACCAGTTAAAAAAACTCGGTCTTGCAGTAGATTGGGATCGTGAATTTGCGACCTGTACCCCTGAATACTATCGTTGGGAACAATGGTTATTTGTTCAGCTTTATAAAAAAGGCTTGATTTACCGTAAGCTTTCAACCGTGAACTGGGATCCGGTTGATCAGACTGTTCTTGCCAACGAACAGGTTGAAAATGGTCGCGGCTGGCGTTCAGGTGCACTGGTTGAAAAACGTGATATTCCAATGTACTACTTCCGCATTACTGATTATGCGCAAGAGTTACTTGACGACCTGGACACGCTTAAAGATGGCTGGCCACAACAGGTCTTGACCATGCAGCGTAACTGGATTGGTCGTTCACAAGGGATGGACATTACCTTCCCTTCAGCGAATCCTGAAATCTATGCAGATGGTTTAACAGTCTTCACAACACGTGCCGATACCTTGATGGGTGTAACGTATGTTGCAGTTGCAGCTGAACACCCAATGGCACTGAAAGCGGCTGAAACAAACCCAGAATTGGCTGCATTCATTGAAGAATGCCGTATGGGTTCTGTGGCAGAAGCAGATCTTGCCACTGCCGAGAAAAAAGGCATGGCAACCGGGCTATCTGTGAAGCATCCTGTGACTGGCGAAGAAGTTCCGGTCTGGATCGCCAACTATGTATTGATGTCTTATGGTTCAGGTGCAGTGATGGCGGTTCCTGCACATGACGAACGTGACTTTGAATTTGCCAATAAATATGGCTTAAGCATCAAACAAGTGATTGCTGCTAAAGGCGCAGACGATGCAGATTTTGATGCTACAACTTGGCAAGAATGGTACGGCTCGAAAGAAGGCAGATTAGTAAACTCTGGCGAGTTTGACGGTCTAGATTTACAAGGTGCTTATGATGCTTTCCTTGCAAAATTAGAACCAACTGAACTTGCGAATTCTAAAGTTCAATTCCGTTTACGTGACTGGGGTGTATCTCGTCAGCGTTATTGGGGTTGTCCAATTCCAATGATCAACTGTGACACCTGTGGTCAGGTACCAGTGCCAGAAGATCAACTTCCTGTTGTATTACCAACGGATGTGGTTCCAGATGGTTCAGGTAACCCCCTGAACAAAATGCCTGAGTTCTATGAAACGACTTGTCCAAGCTGTGGTGGCGATGCTCGTCGTGAAACAGATACGCTGGATACCTTCGTAGAATCATCTTGGTACTATGCCCGTTATGCATCTCCAGACTTTACCGATGGCATGGTAAAACCTGAAGCGGGTCAAACCTGGCTGCCAGTCAACCAATACATCGGTGGTGTTGAACATGCAATTCTGCATTTGTTATATGCACGCTTCTTCCATAAATTGATGCGTGATGAAGGTGTGGTACAAGGCAATGAACCATTCACCAACTTGTTAACCCAAGGTATGGTGCTTGCAGATACCTTCTATCGTGAAGCTGAATCTGGCAAGAAAACCTGGTTTAACCCGGCAGATATCGAACTTGAAAAAGACGAAAAAGGCCGTGTGCTTTCTGCCAAATATAAAGAAGATGGCCAGAAAGTTGTGGTTGGCGGTCAGGAAAAAATGTCGAAATCGAAAAATAACGGTATCGACCCGCAATCGATTATTGACCAGTACGGCGCAGATACGGCACGTGTGTTCATGATGTTCGCGGCTCCACCTGATCAATCACTGGAATGGTCTGATGCCGGTGTTGAAGGTGCAAATCGCTTCCTGAAACGTGTATGGCGTTTAGCAACAGGTTTCCTTGAAAAAGCGAATACTGCTGCCAGCATCGACAAAACTGCTCTTTCAACGGCTGCGCAAGACTTGCGTCGTAAAACGCATGAAACCATCCAAAAAGTCGGTGATGACATCGAACGTCGTCACGCATTTAACACTGCGATTGCAGCATTGATGGAGCTTCTAAACGCGAACAACAAGTTTGAAGCCCAAGATGACAATGACGTTGCTGTTGCACGTGAATCAATTACCACGCTGTTAACTTTACTTGCACCATTTGCACCGCATTTAAGCCAGACTTTATTGGCTGAATTTGGCATTGAATTGAATTCAACTTTATTCCCTGCGGTAGATGAATCTGCGCTGACACGTAATACGCAAACGATTGTGGTTCAAGTCAACGGTAAACTCCGTGGCAAGTTAGAAGTATCTGTAGATGCCTCTAAAGATGATATTTTGGCTCAAGCTAAAGCATTGCCTGAAGTTCAGCAATTCTTGACAGGTCCAACCAAGAAAGAAATTGTGGTACCAAATAAATTAGTGAATTTGGTGGTTTAAATCCTTAAGTCCCCTCTCCTCTCAGGAGAGGGTTAGGGAGAGGTAAATATATAACCCCTCATCCTAACCTTCTCCCAGAGGGAGAAGGAACTTTATGAAGGATTTCACAATTCCCAAACAAAGCCCGTTGCCAGCCAACGGGCTTTGACTTTACAATCCAGTTCAGGATTTCGAATATTCCCCTTCGGGAAGCATAGAGGGCAACACATGCATTTGGGCAAACGTTTAGCAGCAATTGTTTTAACTTGTGGTCTGAGTGCAGGCTTAGTCGGCTGTGGTTTTCATCTGAAAGGGACCAATCCGAGTTCCGCACCTGTTGCTTACTCTGTCATGAACCTGTCTTTACCGCCCAATACTGAAGAACTGCAAGAGAAACTGGCGGTTTACCTCGGTGCTGCAGGTGTACAGCTGAGTAATGCACCCAATGCTTATGTGTTACGTGTCCTGGATTACACCCCTCGCCGTCTGGAACTAAACGGTAAACTGGTTGAAACCTTATTACGTTTAAACGTGACTTTCCGGATTGAAGATGCACAAGGCAATCCGATCACTGAACCACGGACTGTCGTGGCAACACGTACGTATCAATATGATATTGAAACAGTCAACACCGATGACCAGGAACAAAAATATCTGAATCAGGTCATTATTGATGATGTGGCGCAGCAGATTGCACGTCAGATTTCATCGAACCGCTTACCATTAGTCAAACAAAATACTCCAGCGCAACCTGCTCAATAAGACCTCCTTATGAAACTTGATTATCTGCAAGCCCTGAAACGTGTCGATGAAGCTCGCGGGGCTTGGGTACTACATGGTCAAGAGCCTTTGCTGGAACAGAATTTAATTGATGCCTTTCGTGCCAGCTGGCAAAAGCAGGACATCGAACGTCAACGCTATGACATTAGTTCGGTCGCCGACTGGAAAACCGTCTTTAATGCCTTGAACAGTTTGTCGCTGTTTTCAACGCAATTGGCGATTGAAGTACACGGCAATATCAAACCGGATGCCAGCGCAATCAAGTTACTGAAAAGCTATTTGCAGCATAATGAACAAAACCTGCTGTTGGTCGTGATGCCAAAACAGGACAATAATAGCCTGAAATCCAGTTTCTTTCAGTTGATTGATGCCAATGGCGTAAATGTTTCACTGGTGGCCAATTATCCGAAAGACCGGCAGCAGATTCTGGGAATTGAAGCTGAAAAATTGGGTATCCGTTTAGCCAATGATGCCTGGCAATGGCTGGAACAACATCATGAGCACAACCTGCTTGCGGCAAAGAACAGCCTGATGCGGGTCAGCGATACCTTTGCTGAAGTCGATGTCATTCAGGTTGATCATTTATATGCCTGTTTACAAGATCAGTCACGCTATAGCACCTATGATTTGAGCGATGCCCTGCTACAAGGCAATCTTTCCCAATCCATCAAGATTTTTCAGTATCTGGTCGCTTCAGGTGAACCGATGAGCCTGATTTTATGGAGTCTCAGCAAGGAAATGCGTCTGTTGATGCAGCTGTTTGAACAACCGCAAAATGCCTTGCAAATCGGAATCTGGAAAACCAAAGTGGGGCTATATCAGCAGGCCTTGCGCCGTCTTAGTCCACAACGCTTTTTGAGCTGGCCACAACTGTTAATCCGTATTGATGCAGCCATTAAAGGGATGTCCAAAGAGAACCCTGAACATCTCATTTTACAAGCCATTGCTGAAATGTGCGGTCAACGCTTATTTTTAGCGCCAAATGCCTAACTGAAGAAACGTGCAAACCAGCCTTTACCTTTTTTGCTTTCCTGGGCACGTAGATAACTCAACATGTTATCGCGCACTGCATCGACATAGTCTTGGTCATCATGTTGAATATGATTGATCAGCCATTTGGACAATAAGCGATATAAATCATTTTCAATGGATTCTCCCTTCTCGAATTTGAGACGGTAATCATTGAGTCGTTTTACAAATAATTCATGTATACCGCGATGTGAAGGGAGATATTGATAACTGACCTGTTCCAGCAGATTTTCTTCAAAGCTGAAATGGGACTGGGTATAATCAATTAAATCATTCAAAACTTCCTTGATCCGATCACGCTGGCCAGTCCCTCTAATCTCTTCTAATGCATTAATATAGTCTAAAATTTGACGATGCTGCTTATCAATCACGTCAATTCCAATGTTATAACTTTCATTCCATTCCATCGTTAAACCCTCATCAATCTTGATAGCAAAGTTGTATTATTTCTGCACAATTAAAGTGCGTCTTCTTCTTAAGTGACAAAACCATAATTTTTTTATGGAATTAAATCTTACAAGTTTTATTTCTTTAAATCCATATATAAAACATGGGTTTTTTAATTTTTTTCTGTTTAATTTTCAACTGGTTTTACTATCACAAATATAAAGATAAGAGTTGGGCCGGAAACAGCCATCGAACAAATATCACACCACAGATCCTAGCTATTGTTAGGTTTTATACCTTTATTAGGTCAGATATAATTTTATCTTTGCAGCACTTCATTTGCGGATCTCAGTCAAAAAATACGCTTGGGAACAATGATTATTTTGTTTAATAATCACGTGATGATCTTTTAATTGCGGGCTGATAGTTATGGAAAAGCAAGGCACTGTCTTGCATCTCAAAGACATCATGGATTAATCATTTTAAAATGATTTCTATTAACGCTATTTTTTAAAATCGAGCCAATAGAAAATAATTCTCATTATAAATTAAAAAAATTCACGATTTATCCCAATTTCGCTTTTATAATCAATCCTTATCTTCGACCGAACTCGTATTCAATATGCCAAAAATAAAACCGACGAAATTGATTATGGCCGCCGTGATTGCCATTGCGCTCATCGCTGCGGGGTGGTACTTCCTCAAACCCAAAGAACAGCCTCCGCAATATATTACGGCTGAAGTCACCCAGGGCGATATCGAAAGCTCTGTACTGGCGACTGGTATTCTGGAAGCGACCAAAATGGTCAGCGTGGGGGCGCAGGTTTCGGGTCAGGTCAGAAAAATGTATGTAGAACTGGGCGATCAGGTCAAGCAAGGCCAGCTGATTGCGCGGATTGATTCCGTTCGTCAGGAAAATGATTTAAAAACCGCTGAAGCCAGCATTAAAAATCAGATGGCACAACTTGCAGTAAGACAAGCGAATTTGGCCAAAGTTGAAGCTGAATACAACCGTCAGAAAGCCATGTATGCACAGGATGCCACTTCTCGCTCCGAACTGGAATCGGCATTTGCGAACTATAAAACGGCTCAAGCGGATATCACCGCAATCAATGCACAGATTGAACAGTCACGTTTGACGCTGGCGACTGCCAAAGAAGATCTTGGCTACACCCAGATCGTGGCCCCGATGGATGGCACTATTGTGGCGATTGTGACCGAAGAAGGTCAGACAGTAAACGCTAATCAAAGTGCGCCGACCATTGTCAAACTGGCCAAACTCGACACCATGACTATTAAAGCTGAAATTTCTGAAGCAGATGTCATGAAAGTTGAAGAAGGTCAGACGGTTTATTTCACCACATTAGGCAATAACGAGAAAAAGATTTACGCCAAACTGCGTCAGGTGGAGCCTGCACCCAATTCAATTAATACCGATAGCAATACATCAAGCTCATCTTCAAGTTCTGCGGTGTATTACAACGCATTGTTCGATGTCCCGAATGAAGATGGCAAATTGCGTATTGATATGACTGCACAAGTTTATATCGTGCTGGATGAAGCTAAAAATGTGCTAACCATTCCTGCTGCGGCCATTCAAGGTTCAAACCGTCCGTCACGTGCTAATCGCGGTGAAGGCGGTCCGGCATCACGTCCTGAAGCTGAATCGGCTCAAGGCAACCGCCCTGCCGGTGAACGTCCAGCGCGTCTAAACCTGTCTGAAGCAGAACTTGCGCTGATTGAGCAAGGTAAAGCACAGCTTGGCATGGTTCGTGTCTTGCAAGCCGATGGTACTGCAAAACCAACCCCTGTATTAATCGGTTTGAATAACCGTGCCACTGCGCAAGTGCTGAAAGGTTTAAAACGTGGTGATCAGGTGGTGATTGCCGATGGTTCTGACACCTCCAATGATGCAGCAAAACGCGGTGGCAATAGCCGTGGCCCAATGAGAATGTAAGCATGAATTCACAACAACAGCCTCTCCTCGAGGTGAAAAATCTGGTTCGTGAATTCCCTGCGGGTGAAAGCACGATCCAGATTTTAAAAGGGGTGAATCTGGAGATTTATCCGGGTGAACTGGTGGCGATTGTCGGTCAGTCCGGTTCCGGTAAATCGACCCTGATGAACATTCTGGGTTGTCTGGACAAACCGACCACGGGTAGCTACAAGGTCAAAGGCCGTGAAACCCGGGAACTGGAAGCGGATGAACTGGCGCAATTACGCCGTGAATATTTCGGCTTTATTTTTCAGCGTTATCATCTGCTGGGCGATTTAAATGCAGCAGGCAATGTCGAAGTCCCTGCGATTTATGCCGGTGCGGATTCATCTGAACGGCATGCGCGAGCCGTCAAGATTCTGACTGATCTCGGTCTGGGTGAAAAAACCCAGAACCGTCCGAGCCAGCTCTCTGGTGGTCAGCAGCAACGGGTTTCGATTGCCCGTGCGCTAATGAATGGCGGTGACGTGATTCTGGCCGATGAACCGACAGGTGCATTGGACAAGAACAGCGGTATTGAAGTGATGCGTATTTTGCGTGAACTGAATGCCAAAGGTCATACCATCATTCTGGTCACGCATGATCATAATGTAGCGAAAAATGCGACCCGGATTATCGAGATTTCAGACGGTAATATCATTTCCGACCAGCCCAATGTTCCTGAAGTCGAAGAGCATCTGGAAAAACAGCCGCTGATCCGCAGTGAACAAAAGAAGATTTCTTCATGGCGTTCTGCAGTTGACCGTCTGGGTGAAGCCTTCCGGATGGCCTTGCTGGCCATGAATGCACATCGCATGCGGACTTTCCTTACCATGCTCGGAATCATTATCGGTATTGCTTCGGTGGTCTCGGTGGTGGCACTCGGTAATGGCTCACAAAAGCAGATTCTGGAAAATATCAGCAGTCTGGGGACCAATACC
This sequence comes from Acinetobacter endophylla, assembly GCF_053543775.1. Taxonomy (NCBI): domain Bacteria; kingdom Pseudomonadati; phylum Pseudomonadota; class Gammaproteobacteria; order Moraxellales; family Moraxellaceae; genus Acinetobacter; species Acinetobacter endophylla. Next base: position 62,496 of record NZ_JBLVOM010000232.1, read on the forward strand.
ATTACCGTATTTCAGGGTCGAGGCTTTGGGGATAATTCCAGATCTTCACAGTCCAAAACCCTGATTCCGGCCGATGCCGATGCGCTAGCTGAACAACCGTATGTCGATGGCGTCAGCCCATCGGTGAATAGCAGTGTCACCGGCCGTTATAAAGAAATCGAAGCTTCAACTACGGTCAACGGCGTCAGTGAAGATTTCTTCTACGTGCGTGGCATGACTTTCCAGTCCGGTCAGCCTTTTGACCGCAGTAGCGTCATGCAACAGGCGCAAGATGTCGTCATTGACACCAATACCAAAAACACCTTCTTTAAGGATGGCACCAATCCGGTGGGTCAGGTGATTTTACTCGGGAGCGTACCGAGCCGGATTATCGGGGTGATTGACGCGCAAAAAGGCATGATGGGAAATAATGACAGCCTGAATGTCTATCTGCCGTATTCCACCGTCATGAGCCGTATGCTGGGGCAATCCAATGTGCGTAGCATCATTGTGCGGATTAAGGATGAATACCCAAGTGCGGCGGCTGAAAATGCGATTTTGAATTTGCTGGTACAGCGACATGGCGCGCAGGATGTGTTTACCCAGAATGCCGACAGTATTCGTGAAACTATTCAGCAAACCACAGCGACTATGACTTTGCTAATTTCAGCGATTGCGGTGATTTCACTGGTGGTCGGCGGGATTGGGGTGATGAATATCATGCTGGTGTCCGTGACTGAACGTACTCAGGAAATTGGGGTGCGTATGGCGGTGGGTGCACGTCAAAGTGATATTCTGCAACAGTTCCTGATTGAAGCGGTTCTGGTCTGTATCTTGGGTGGTATTTTGGGTGTGCTGCTTTCCCTCGGGATTGGCCAGCTGATTACCCATTTTGCCGGTGGTACGTTCCAAATGGCATATTCAACCACTTCGATTGTAGCTGCCTTTGTCTGCTCAAGCCTGATCGGGATTGTGTTTGGCTTTATCCCGGCACGTAATGCTGCTCGTCTGAATCCAGTCGATGCACTTTCTCGCGAATAAGGAACCTGATATGCAAATGAATTTAACCAAGCTTGCCAGTGCCCTTTTGCTGGGAAGCTCGCTGGTCGGTTGTGCCGCAGTGGTAAAAACACCGTATGAACAGCCTGCGCTTAATATGCCGGGCAGCTTTCAAAACAATAAGGTGCTTAGTCAGCAGATTCATGCCGATATTCTGGCAGATCAATGGTGGACTTTATTTAAAGATCCGCAATTAAATAATTTGGTGAATGAAGTATTGGCGCAGAATACCGACCTGGCAGTGGCTGGCATTAGTTTACAACAGGCCCGCATTCAAGCCAGACAGGCTCAAAGCCAGCAAAGCGTTCGTGTCGGTGATGCAAGAATTTCAACGGGCCATCGTTTTAGCCTAGATGGTGGTGGCGATTCTTCGACCGGTATTTCTCTGGGTTATCCGGGCTTAAGCTATGAACTGGATCTGTTTGGCAAACTGGCCAATCAAACCGAAGCCGCTCGCTGGGAGGCCTTAGCCTCTGAAGAAGACTTGCAGGCAACTGCTCAGAGCCTGATCGGCACCACAGCGCAACTCTATTGGCAACTGGCTTATCTGAATGAACGTTATAGCGTGGTACAGCAAAATCTGGCGACCGCGCAAAAAACCTATGATCTGGTGCGAGTGCAATATCGTGCCGGCGCAGTATCCGGTCTGGATTTAACCCAGGCGGAACAGGCGATTCAAAGCCAACAGGCAACCTTAAGCCAGATTGAACAACAACGTGTGGAAACACGTACCGGACTCGCGGTATTGCTGCACATGCCGGTTCAACAGCTCGCGATTCAAGAGCCAAGCCGTTTACCGAATATTCAATTGCCGAGTATTCAGGCTGACTTACCGGCGAGTTTATTGTCACGTCGTCCTGACCTTCGAGCGACTGAACTGCGCTTGCGTAAGGCACTAGCTAATAAAGATGCCAACAAAGCCAGCTACTATCCATCCATTAGTTTGACCGGCAATCTGACCACCGGTATTGGCAGCAGTACGTCCCTCTCGAATGCACTGAAAAATCCGGTTGCAACTTTAGGTGCCGGCCTGACTTTGCCATTCCTGCAATGGAATGACATGAAACGTGATCTGCAAGTCAATGAGCTGGAATATGAAAAAGCGATTATGCAATATCGCCAGACCATGTACGAAGCCTTTGCCGATGTGGAAAATGCCTTGTCAAATCGTACTGAACTCACCAAACAGGTGACTTTGCAGCAACGCAATGTTGAACTGGCTGAACGTACAGAGCGTCTGACTGAAGTACGTTATCGTAATGGTGCGGTTGCGTTGAAAAACCTGCTGGATGCGCAGGAAACCACGCGCAATGCACGGCTGTCTTTGGTGCAAACCCGACAGAATCAATACAATGCCTATGTGACTTTGATGCAGGCATTGGGTGGCAGCCCGATTAAGCAATTGCCTTAAGAAAGCTTAATCCATAAAAAACCGCTGCCAAGCAGCGGTTTTTTAGTTCATATGATTTGGGTCAGTTTATTTCATTTGCAAATATGCATTCACATTTTTCAATAATTCAGTGGATCGCTCATGTCCGAGCAAACTGCCCTTTTCCAGCCAGTCTTGTGCAATCCCGATATCACGCTCCACGCCAATACCTTTAGTATATAAACGTCCAAGATGGCTATAGGCATCTGCATTTACCTGCGCTGCCGCCTGCTGATAATACTGTACGGCTTGCTCAATATTGCTCTCAACACCTTGACCCTGTTCATATGCTTCACCCAGAGCATTCAGTGCTACACCATTCTGCTGAACGGCTGCTTTTTGCAGATAGCTCAAGCCTAAGGCAATATCCTGCGCAATCTGTTGGCCTTTAAGATATTTCAAGCCCAATTCTGCCTGTGCTTGGGCATGACCCAATTGCGCAGCCTGATGCAGATAACGATTGGCCAGCTCTGCATTATTGATATACACAGGATAAATGCCTAACAGGGCTTGATACAGAAACCATGCCGCCTCTTTCGAACCTTTCGCAACCGCCTGATTCAGGTACTGGACAGCTTTATCACGTATCGGTAAGGGATATTCAGCCAGACTATAAAACCGGCCGACGATATAAATTAAATCCGCTTCAGACTGAGCCACAATCTGCCAATAGTGCTGTGCCGCGCTCTGAATCATTTGTGTGGCTTTGGCAATGTCTTTTACTGTACCGACACCATTTAAATAACACAGCGCTAGCCCCATCTGTGCAGACACATCATCAGGACTAAGCTGATAGGCAGCCTGATATAACTCAAATGCTTTTTGCGGTTCGTTGGCCACCAGGTGCTGCTCAAAATACAGCGCAGCAATCATGCATAATGCAGGCGCATGCTGACTGTTGGCCGCTTCCGACCAGTAACGAAATGCCATGGTTTCATTTTTATCAACATACCAGCCATGAAAATAAGCCAGTCCGATTAAGGTCTTGGCGTGTGCATCGGCGTGATTTTTGGACTGCTGCAATAAATGCTGAAACACGCGCTGACGCTGGTCTGTATCGATACGGCCTTGCAACACACCGGCATAATAATCATACAGACCTTTCTGGTCACCGAGACTGATACAACGTTTAATAAATTGCAGCGATTGCGTCAGGTCTTGGGGCAGAATCTGACCATGCGCATAATCATCGGCGATTTGCTGATTGGCAGCCAAATGATCTTGCTGTGCCGCCAGAAACAGATAATGAATTCCTTGCACTAAATCTTGGGTTGTTGAATCTGCCAGATAATACTGGGCCAGCTGATACTGCGAATTGGCATGACCCTGTCCGGCATTTTGAATGAATAATGCCAGACGCTGTTTTTCTGCAGTCATCTCGTTTTGAGGATGGTCTTCGGTAGAAGAAAGTTCAGTGATGCGGTACTGGGCATCCAGATTGCCACGTGCTACCGCATGTCGGTACCAGTACAGAGCTTTATCCGGGTCAGCCTGTTGATACGCCTCCCCTTCATGAATCTGCCCCAAATGATAGGCTGCTTCATCACTACCCAAGCGAAAGGCTTTGTCCAGGTAGCTGATGGCTTTTTCAGTATTTTGCTCATGCCCTAGACCTTGCAGATGCATTAGGCCCATACCTACATAGGCTTGTGGAATTTCCTGTTGCTGAGCCAGTCCTTGATAAATCTGATAGGCACGTTCATAATTCGGATGTTCCGGATCTGAACTCAAACGTGCTGCATGTTTCAGTTGAGCATCAATCTGCTCAATCCATAAATCATGTTGTACAGCCTTCGCCTGATCACGTTTCACCGGATCCGGACGTTTCCACATCCATATCGCCAACGCCCCTATCCCCAAAATCAGTACCAGCAAGAACCACATAGCTGCTCCAAAACATTATTTTTGTTCTGCGAATGAATCCTTTCATTCTAAACGCCAGTTTAAAAAAAGCACATAGATTGTGCTTTTTATTTTTTTAAATCAGGCTTTTGCTCTTTTACTATCAAGCTTTTTCAAGCCTTCTGCCACGGCAACCATGGCAAAGCTTGAAGTCACCACCACGGCAGAGCCATAACCACCGCAGCGTAAACCGGCACTGGCACAGACATCGGCACTGGAGAATGGATTATCGATGGAATAGACACAAGTAATGCCAAATTTTTCTTTGGGCTTTTTGCAGATGCCTTTGCCACGTAATTGGGCACGCAATTTGGCCAGCATCGGGTCCTGTTCAGTTTTAGATAAATCGGCGACCCGAATTTTCAGTGGATCCAGTTTGCCGCCTGCCCCGCCCGATACGATTAACGGAATCTTGTTAAAACGACAATGTAACATCAAGGCGAATTTAGCTTTGACATCGTCAATACAGTCGAGGATTAAATCTGGATCACCTGCTAAAATTTCTTTGATATTCTGAGGCGTCAGGTAATCATCAATCAGATTAATTTTAATGCGTGGATTAATTGCGCGGCAACGCTCGGCCATGACTTCAATTTTTTCATGACCCAAGGTGGTACTCATGGCAGGTAACTGACGGTTAATATTAGACGCGGCCACCACATCCATATCCACCAAGGTCAGCTCGCCCACACCACTACGTGCCAGAGCTTCTACTGCCCATGAACCGACACCGCCGATACCGATCACCATCACATGACTTTTTTCATAATGGTTAAAGCTGTCTTCTCCATAAATTTTGGCAACACCAGCAAAACGGCGGTCATATTCATCATCTTGAAGCAGGTCGGTCATAGGTCATCTATAGCAATAAAAATACCGGATCATTTTAACAAAATCCGCTTTTCTTTACCGCCACTAAATTTTTGATCGATTTAAATGACATTCAGACCGGATGAGAGCGACAATCCACTCGAGATTGATTAAAATATCAACAAATTAACTCTATGTCATTTGGCTAAAAGGAGTGAAATGTCATGCTATTTAACACCCTTTTGGGTTTGAACATACTTTGTATCGGGCTTTATTTTTATGTTCTGATCAGCCAAAAAAACAAAAATTATTATCTCAGTATTCTCATTCGTTTAATGACTTTAGGATTATTTGGCTTGGTTATTTTCGATCGTTATGAAACACAGAATCATCTGATCATGTTATTGCTCTTGTGGGTAGGCTTTGAAAGCATGGAGCAGTTTTACGCTAGAAAAAAATCCAGTTCAGTAAAATAAAAAAGAGGCTTGCGCCTCTTTTCAATTCATCGGAATTTAGTCTTTATTCATGATAAAGAAATATTGACGATAATATTTCAGTTCTGCAATCGAATCGCGAATATCATCCATCGCCAGATGCGAGGCATTTTTCTTGAGACCGCTCATGATTTCCGGGCGCCAGCGTTTGGCTAGTTCTTTCACTGAAGAGACATCCAGATTACGGTAATGGAAATACTGTTCCAGTTCAGGCATCAAACGGTGCAGGAAGCGACGATCCTGACAGATCGAGTTACCACACATCGGTGAAGATTTTGGATTGACCCATTTTTTCAGGAATTCAAGGGTTTGCTGCTCGGCATCCTGAGCGGTCAGTTTACTGCGACGCACACGCTCAATCAGACCGGACTGACCATGCTGGCGAGTGTTCCACTCATCCATGGCATTTAACAGACGTGCAGGCTGATGTACCGCAAGCACAGGACCTTCAGCCAAAATATTCAAATTGTCATCGGTTACAATTGTTGCAATTTCAATAATTTGATCATTGTCTGTGTCTAGACCTGTCATTTCAAGGTCAATCCAAATCAGGCGGGTATCAGCGGTGCTGCTCATAAATGTGCAATCTTATTGGGTTTAAAAACAACTATAGTAGCAAATTAATTACATCTTGGGTGTCATTCGGGGGCTGCTTCATGCTATTTTTGCCATCTGATTTACCCGGTTTTTTTAGGATATGAATGGCCTTAATACGTAAGCGTCGTCTGACAGAGCAACAACAGCGCCGCATTCAGAAACAACAGAAAACACGTCAAGAAGATCTCGATACCTCCAGTGATCTTGAAGGCTTAGTGGTGCAACATTATGGCCGCCAACTTGAAGTGCAAGCTTTGTCTCGCCCTGACATTCACCCTGAAAAACCTGTGGTCGCCGATGGTGAGCCTGAACCTTTCTGGAAAGAGATTGAACTGGACAGCGTCTGGCGCTGTCATACTCGAACCAATCTGGATTTATTGGTCACGGGTGACCGGGTCAAATGGCAAGCCGATCCGAATACCGGTTTAGGAATTATCACCGCGATTCATCCCCGAAAATCCTTATTGACACGCCCCGACCGTTATCACAAGGTTAAACCGGTAGCGGCCAACATTTCACTGATTGTGATCGTGTTTGCACCATTGCCTGAGCCAGCGCCGGGCCTGATCGACCGTTATCTGGTGGCCTGTGCCGATGCCGATATTCCTGCATTACTGGTGATGAATAAAGCCGATTTGTTAAAAGAAAACGATCCGATTCTGACTCTGCTGCAAGAATATCAAGATCTCGGTTATGAAGTGATGCAGACCCAATCCGATGGCGACCTGACTGCACTGTCTAATCGTCTGAAAAATGAAACGGTGGCTTTCGTCGGTCAATCTGGTGTGGGTAAAAGCACGCTGATTAATGCGATCGTGCCGGATGCCGCACAGAAAACCAATATCATTTCCGAGAACTCGGCGCTGGGTCAGCACACCACGACCTCAACGCGTTTGATCGGTTTTGGGGAAGGCGCGGCCCTGATTGACTCTCCGGGAATTCGTGAATTTGGCCTGTGGCATCTGACTTTAGATAAGGTACAAAGCGGCTTTCCTGAAATTGAAAATCTGCTCGGACATTGTCAGTTCCGTAACTGTACCCATAAGCATGAAAAACAATGTGCTTTACGCCAGGCCGCCGCAGCAGGTGAAATTTTACCGCGCCGACTGGACAGCTATTTACGTTTAATCGACGAAATCACTGAAGCACAGCAAAAAAATTAATTTTCTTAACCCTTGGCCCTTGAAGCGGTGATTTTGATCACCATATTTATGAGCTATACTCTTGGCAATTTTAAAATTGTAATTAGGTGAATTGTGGAACGTTGGTTCGAGTTTATGGGGAATCACCCCTTCTTATTTGGAACACTCGCGGTATTAGTAGTTTTGTTCTTCATTATCGAAGGTCAACGTAACGGTCGCAAAATTTCTCCGCAATCGCTGGGAATTTTAGTCAAAGCAAAAAATGCTATGCTGATTGATTTACGCGATGCCAAAGACTTCCGTGAAGGTCATATCAGCGGCAGCCGTAATATTCCATATAGCCAGATTACAAAACATGTTGAAGAGCTAAAAGCATCTGATCGCCCTTTGGTGTTCATTTGTAACCTTGGACAGGTGGCTGGTACTGCGTTACAGCAGGTCGGTCATGCCGATGCCTACCGTCTTGATGGCGGCGTCAGCAACTGGAAAGCTCAAGGTTTACCTTTGGTGAAAAGCAAATAATCCACGAACAGGAGATTGATCATGGCTGAAGTTACTATTTATTCGACGACAGTGTGTCCTTATTGCGTGCGTGCAAAACAGCTACTGGAACGTAAAGGTGTGGCATATAAAGAGATTAACTTGTCTCAAGAAGCACCAGAAGTCCGTCTTGAATTGATGCAGCGTACTAATCACCGTACCGTGCCACAAATTTTTATCAATGATCAGTTCATTGGTGGTTTTGACCAACTTTATGCTTTAGAGCGTGAAGGCAAGCTTGATGAATTGCTGGCTTAACTTTTATTAAAATTATCACTTCATATTAAGGATCAAAAAATGAGTGAAGAACAACAAGCTCAACCACAATTGGCATTAGAGCGTATTTATACCAAAGATATTTCTTTTGAAGTTCCTGGGGCGCAAGTTTTTACCAAGCAATGGCAACCTGAGTTAAACATCAACCTTTCTTCTTCTGCAGAAAAAATTGATGAAACTCATTTTGAAGTAGCTTTGAAAGTCGTGGTTCAAGCAACCAACGAAGGTGATACGGCGTTTATCGTTGATGTGACTCAAGCTGGTATTTTCTTGGTCGATGGCGTTGAAGAAGAGCGTCTTCCATACATCCTGGGTGCATACTGCCCGAACATCCTGTTCCCGTTCCTACGTGAAGCAGTGAATGATATGGTTACTAAAGGTAGCTTCCCACAATTGCTATTGACTCCAATCAACTTCGATGCTGAATTTGAAGCCAATATGCAACGTGCCCAAGCTGCTGCTGTGGATGGTCAAGCTTAATTGCTGTCCTTCAAATCTAAAAAAAGACCGCTTATGCGGTCTTTTTTTAGATTTGAGTGGCCTCCCCCTTTATCAAAGGGGGAATGAGGGGGGATTTTAATCATTTCCTCACTCAGAGGAAGAAGTCATTTCCCTCTCTCTAACTCTCTCCCTGAGGGAGAGAGGACTTATAGGATTTATTCCGCGTCTGCCATCAAATCAGCGCTCATACCAACAGTGTTAAAACCGGCATCAACATACAGGATTTCACCAGTGATTCCGTTGGCCCATGGCGAGCACAGGAATAAGGCAGCATTACCGACATCTTCAATCGTCACATTACGTTTCAGTGGTGCAACTTTCTCATTCAGGTCCAGCATTTTACGGAATGATTTAATACCTGAAGCTGCCAAAGTACGGATGGGACCCGCAGAGATCGCGTTCACACGAATACCTTCCTGCCCCAGGCTAGACGCCAAATAACGTACGCCAGCTTCTAAAGAGGCTTTGGCCATACCCATCACGTTATAGTTTGGCATTACACGCTCAGAACCTTGATAGGTCAATGTCAGCAAACAACCTTGACGGACTTGTAGCAAAGGTTTTGCCGCACGTGCCATTGCGATAAAGCTATAAGCACTGATGTCATGTGCAATATTAAAGCCTTCACGATCCGTGATCTCGGTGAAGTCACCGTCCAGCGTATGTGCCGGTGCAAAACCGATAGAATGCACCACACCGTCCAGACCATCCCAGTGTTTGGCCAATTCAGCAAATGCCTGGTCAATTTCAGCATCTACTGCCACATCACAAGGAAAAACCAGTTTCGAACCAAACTGTTCAGCAAAGTCATCTACCCGCTTTTTCAGCTTTTCATTTGGATAAGTAAAAGCCAATTCAGCACCTTCACGATGCAATGCCTGAGCAATACCAAAAGCAATCGATAATTTACTCGCAATGCCCGCGATCAAGAAGCGCTTACCCGCCAAAAGTCCTTGTGCCATGTGAATCTCACCTAAAAGAATGTATATGGCATGATGCCAAGTCTGAAGCATTTTAGAAATTGCATAATGCACCTTTTTTTCGATTTATGATGAACTGGGAATTTAAGACTGAGTTAAGAGTATTAACTTAAATGGTCAGATGCAGGGCCTGATGAGTATTTTGCCAGAGCTGTTCAGCCAGTTCCTCTTTGTGCATATGCAGGCTCTTTGCCAGTCCTTGCAGCACATAAGGTAAATTTGCAGGTGTATTTCGGGTACGTTGCTCGGTCGAGCTTTGACAACAGAGTGGCGTCATATCCGGACAGTCAGTTTCCAATACCAAATGTTCTGGTCCGACATACTGCACCACTTGATGAAGTTTTTTGGCATTTAGATTGGTGATTTGCCCGGTGATGCCCAGTTTGAATCCCAGCTTGATAAAAGCCTTGGCTTCCTCAATCCCACCACCAAAGGCATGCGCAATGCCGCCCTGTTTAAACTGCTGCTGTTTTAAAATCTGCAAAACCTCCGCATGCGATTTGCGGATATGCAGCAAAACCGGCTTATCAAATTGCTGTGCCAGTTCAAGCTGTGCAGCAAAAAAATCTTTTTGCTTCTGAAAAATTTCCGCCTGTTTGTGCTGTTTTAAAAAGGTATCCAGACCGATTTCGCCAATGGCAATGCATGGTTCAGTTTTGAGCAGCCGTTCCAAATCGTATAGATGTTCAGCCTGATGCTGTTCAATATAAAACGGATGCAAGCCGGGTGCCAAATGGCTTTGCGGGGCATTTTCCAGATCATTGATGAAGTGATGGGTCCTTAACAAATCTTGAAAACGGTTTTGCAAAAAACCAATTAAAACCAGATGATCGACACCTACCGCTTTGGCCGTATAGGCCAACTGTTCCCGATCAGGATCAAAATCGGGAACATCAAAATGGGTATGCGTATCAAACAGTTTTAAGGTCATTTGGCTTTTGCAGCAGATGCTGGCTGTGCCTCGGAGGCAGCTTTTTCAGTTTGAGGCAGATATTCGGGTTTCAGCACACCTTGTAACTGCTCATAAGGAATCATCAGACGTGGCAAGCCAACAACATATGGCCCAATTTCATATTCGGCATACTGCAATATCAAGCCGTCTTTGCCCAGATAGAAGTTATCGGTAAGCTTGAACTTCCAGGCCTGTTCATATTCGGCGACATCTTTGGCCAGCTTGGACTCTACCACCCAGGTTTTAAACGCATCATAAGCACGCGCTTCCAGTTGGGCTTTCTGTTTGACCGCAATAATGTCATCCAGCTTGATCAGCTTTTTCTGTTCCAGATCAAAATTATAATAAGTCTGTGCAGATGCCCCGTGTGCGCCTCCCAGATAATAACTGCTGTTCAAAACTACTGTCGCTAGAGGATCACCCGAATGCAGAATCTTGGGCTTAATCATCAGGCTAATACTATGACTGGCACTCAGGGCCTTGAGCTCTTTATCCAGATTCAAGAAAGTCTGCATATAAGGTTGAGTTTGCTGCTCAAGCTGCTGTTTTGGTGTCACCACTGTTGCTAAAGCAGCTTTGGGTTCAGAGGCGGCAACGTCTGCTTCGCTGGCAGCGCTCACTTTTGCCGGTTCAATCGCATCAAGAGACAGGATATTTTTCAACTGTTGCAGAATCTGCTGGTCGATCCATTCATCAATAAAGCTCTGATTACTGTTCAGACGTTCGATCGAGATTTCCGGACAGCTTTTGTCTTCACATTCTGGAATCGCCAGCTTGAGCTTTTCGGTATCGCCGCTGAGTTTAAGTGCTTCAGCTTCGGCTTGTAGCACCTCGGAAGCACTTGATTCTTCCGGCTCATTACTCTTCGGCTGGCACGCACTCAGCAAGATCGCTGATGCCAGGATAGATAGACAAAAGATATTCTTGTATTTTGGCATTCATTCACCTTTTTGGAACCTGTAATCTCGCAGGATCATGAGCTTTAAAACATATGCTGATAGATATCAGCTTTCAAGACCTGTTGTGTTTGTTGTTTTGTTAAATAAATATCCAGTTGTTTGGCATCTTTGCTAATTTCATGGCTGCGAAAATGCAGACCAATGCCTTCCTGATCAAAGAACCAGTCAGCCTGTCCCCAATACAGTTTTTTCGGTGCTTTCTGCTGAACTTGCTGATCATTTTCTTTGAGCCATGTCTCATAGGCTTGCTGAATAATCTGATCCATTACTAACTGTTGCTTAGGATCAACAATATCCAGTGGGGTCAGCATTTTCTGCTGGCGACGATCCGCCACAAAAAAATAATAGCGCTCATGTACGCTGACATTTTCCTGTTTGGTATCGACCCCGATCTGCATCAACACATATTGATTGCGCTGGTAAGGAATACGGGTATATAGCGATAACTCATAAGCCTTGTTCAGATTGAACTGCGCCTGCCAGGCATCCGATTTTTTTACATAGGCATTGATCGCCTGCTGTAAATTCATGTCCTGTTTCAACCCAATTTGATCCTGGATCACTTTGGCCTGCTGCTTTTCAATCCACTGGTTCATCCATGGATCAACCGTATGTAAGGTCTGAATATCCAGATTGATACAGTTTTTATTTTCACAAAATGGCAAGGCAATCTTGGCCGGCTGCTCTTGAATATTCAGATAAGGCAAAACATCTGCGGTCTGCTGAGCTGCGGTGATTTGCTCATTTTCCGGAGTATTAACAGGCTCTTTTTCGCTTTGATCACAGCCACTCAGGACAAGACTTAAACCAATCACAGAACCGAGGACGACTTCCTTGCTGAGCTTCATTCTCTTTGCTATATCTATCGAGTTATTAATTGCTTAAATGTAGCATAAAATAAAACAGCTTCCGGAGAAGCTGTTTGATATTTTTAAACTTTAGCTGCGTAGCCTGAAAGTTTAGTGTTCGCGCGTATTGTGGAACACGATGTCCGGATAACGTTCTTGCATGAGCTGTAAATTCACCCGGCTTGGTGCAAGATAAGTCAAATGACCTCCACCATCGACAGACAATTGGTCATGAGCTTTTTTCTTGAATTCGTTGAATTTCTTCTCGTCATCACAAGACACCCAACGTACTGTGTTGATGCTGACCGGTTCGTAAACACAGTCGACCTTGTATTCTTCTTTCAGACGGTAAGCCACCACTTCAAACTGTAGCACACCTACAGCACCTACGATCAGATCATTGTTATTCTGCGGCATGAATACCTGGGTTGCCCCTTCTTCTGAAAGCTCTTTCAGACCTTTTTGCAGCTGCTTGGATTTTAGCGGATCTTTCAAGCGGACACGACGGAACATTTCAGGCGCAAAGTGTGGGATGCCGGTAAACTGAAGTTTCTCACCCGAGGTAAATGTATCACCAATCTGGATGGTGCCATGGTTATGCAGACCAATAATATCACCCGGCCAAGCTTCTTCCAGATGCTGACGATCACCGGCCAAGAAAGTTAAGGCATCGCTGATGCGCACATCTTTATCCAAACGTACATGCTTCATCTTCAAGCCTTTTTCATACTTGCCTGAACAGATCCGCATGAAGGCAATACGGTCACGGTGTTTCGGATCCATATTGGCCTGAATCTTGAAGACAAAACCGGTAAAGCCTTCTTCATCCGCTTCTACAACACGATCTTGGGTCGGATGGGCTTTAGGAGATGGTGCATATTGACTGAAAGCATCCAGAACATGGTCGACACCAAAATTACCCAAGGCTGTACCGAACAACACAGGCGTTTGACGACCCGCCAGAAATTCTTCGCGGTCTAAAGGCTCATTGGCCATTTGTACCAGTTCAAGCGATTCTTCAAATGCCGCCCAAGCCAGTTCACCCACTTTCTCACGAAGATCAGGATAGTCATAACCATCACGCACTTCGATCTCAGTAATCACTGAACCGAAACCGGCTTTATACACGTAGAATTTTTCTTCGATTAAATTAAATACACCGGCAAAATCACGGCCTGTACCGAGTGGCCAGGTGATCGGGACACATTTAATTTTTAGAACGTTTTCGATTTCATCCAGAAGCTCAAGCGGCTCACGGATTTCACGGTCCATTTTATTGACGAATGAAATGATCGGGGTATCGCGCATCCGACACACTTCCATTAGTTTAATGGTTCGGTCTTCGACACCTTTTGCCCCGTCAATCACCATCAGCGCCGAGTCTACCGCGGTTAGGGTACGGTAGGTATCTTCCGAGAAGTCTTCATGTCCCGGGGTGTCCAGAAGATTGATCATCTTGTCTTTAAAAGGAAATTGCATCACCGAGGTGGTAATCGAGATACCACGCTCTTTTTCCATTTCCATCCAGTCCGATGTTGCGGCCCGGTCAGATTTACGGCTTTTTACCATCCCGGCCACCTGAATAGCCTGACCCCATAACAGCAATTTTTCTGTCATGGTGGTTTTACCGGCATCGGGGTGGGAAATAATAGCGAACGTACGTCGCTGGGCGACTTGTGCCGCCAGTTCTTGCTTAAAGCTCATGAAATATACCTACTGCTCAATGCACAGCATTCGAGATCAAATTCGATCAATATGAAAAAAATTGGCGATATTGTAGCAGAGTTTCAGGGTGGAGTTCCGTGAGCCATGTTGTCTATCTATCCTGACGCTCAATGAATTAGAGCGCTATTCATGGAATTGTAAGTTTTCTAGTCGTTGTTCATCTCCCGGCAAGCCCAGCAAAAAGCCTTGTAACTGTTCACAACCGAGCCGGGTTAAAATTTCTGCTTGCGCTTCTGTTTCAACACCTTCGGCGGTCACCACCAAGCCCAGTTTTATGGCCAGCTGAATAATGCTTTCCAGAATCATTTCTTCTGTGGAGCCGACTGCCAGATTTTTGATAAACTCACGGTCAATTTTTAACTCATCTACGGCGAAATTCTTTAAATAGAGAAAACTGGAATGCCCTGTACCAAAATCATCAATGGCTAGACGGATGCCCATTTGTCTTAAGCGCTTAAAGCTGCGCATACTCACATCAATATGATGCATGGCAGTCGATTCAGTAATCTCGATCATTAAATGCTGAGGACTGATTTTATATTGTGCAAATAACTTTTCTAAAGTACTAAACAGATGCTTATGTTCAAATTGTACCGCAGACAAATTGACCGCGATAGGGAAAAATTCAGTATGTGTCCGTTGCCATTTTTGAATCTGCTGACAAGCCAGTTCCAATGCCCAATAGCCCATTTGAATAATCAGTCCGGTTTTTTCAGCTGCATTGATAAACAGATTCGGGCCGAGCAGCCCAAACTGGGGATGGTTCCAGCGAATTAATGCCTCTACCCCACACAAGCTACGATCCTTGGTCCAAAACTTGGGCTGATAAAACAGCACAAACTGCTGTTCTTCCACGGCTTTATATAGATCATTAATCAGGGTACTCTGACTCTTGCTTTCATCCTGATCGGTAGAGTAATTAAAGACTGAATAGGTATTGCGTCCCTGATACTTGGAACTCAGCATCGCGGCATCAGCATTGACCAGCAGATCCTGTAAATTTTTGCCGTGCTCCGGATACATGGCAATACCAATACTGCCCGAGATATGAATACTCTTGCCTTCAATCAGGAAACTTTCCTGAATCAGTTCAAGAATCTGTTCTGACATTTTTGCAGCTTTGGCGACTGAAGTATTTTCCAGTACCAGCAGAAATTCATCCCCACCGATTCTGAGCAGCTTGGAATGATGGCCTAATAACAGATGAATCCGCGTGGTCAATTGAATCAGCAACTGATCGCCGACCAGATGGCCAAACACATCATTGACTGCCTTAAAACGATCCAGATCGATATATAAAAAAGCAATTTCATGCTGCTGTTCGGACTGACCTGAAAACAGCAGATTTGCATATTCAGCCAGATACAAACGGTTAGGTAATTTGGTCAGATTGTCCTGAATGGTCTGATTTTCAATTTGTTGATTGGCCCATGCAAGCTGACGGTTGCGTAATCCCACACGCAGTTCGGACACGATGATACAAATCAGCGTTACCAGCAGCAATCCACTCATCAGTATCATGGCCAGAAATAGCTGATCATGTGCCTGAACTAATTCCGGTGACTGTTGCATATGGGCGGCAGTAAAATTGAATGACATCATGCTAATAGAGTGCATGCCAAAGATGCTGAGTGCGATCACACCTAATACGAGAACTGACCGGAAAAATGACCAGGTACTTCTGGTACTTAACCAGAGGATAAACATAGATGCAATGCATATCACCAGAACAGACAGGAGCATCAGGCCCAAATCCATCTCATATTTATTCAGCACAAAACTTGCTGTCAGCCCAATAAAATGGATCAACCATATGAATAGGCCCAATAGCATGGTGGTTAGCATTAAATTGAAGGTTTTAAAGTTTAGCTGTAAAGCGCCTGAAGCAAATTTTTTAATCCGTGCGATGAGATAGCAAGCAACCAATGCAGAAAGAATGGACCCGATGAACAGACCAATATCATGCTGAATATCAATCATAAAAAATGTTCCCCATCGGTGATCATTTTTATTATTCTCTGCACTGATATTTCCATTTTCACCCGATCAAATTTGAACTCAGTAAAATCTCAAGACTGACTATCCATGCAAGCCAATTGGTCTGCAACAACATCAGTCTTAACTAAAATTTAGAATTTATATTTCTTTCTTTTGAAGTTGAGAATTGCCCCAAAAATAAAACTCAACAGAAAAATAAAATACAACTTATATATTAGAAGTGTTTCAAATTTAAGCAAATATTTAGCTTCATTTTTTTAGCTCATTTATTCGATCACCATCACAATTTTTTTCTTTTTATTTAGACAGATGGCACTTCATAGCAAAATTTTATTTGGATTTTTGTGCAGATTTACAAAATAAAAAAATAGCCTGTCGAAACAGGCTATTTTTATCAACGATCAATGAGGCTAAAACTTAGGGTTTTGCCTGTAATTTGGCATAGTCCAGTAACACATTTGCCGCTTCAATCACAAACGCTTCTTCTTCAGGCAGAGCCGGACGTTCTTTGGCCTTCATCTTGGCACGTGTTTCAATCAAGGCATCCAGCGAAGCCTGATAACTTTCCCAGTTTGGATAAGGTTTCAGACCTGTTGCAGCACGACGAGTATTTTCTGCGTCCAGCGTTTTTTGCTCCATGGCAATCAACTCAGCTTTACGCTGTTGTAAGTCCAGTACCTGACGTTTCTCTTCTTCGGCTTTCTTCATCACGGCTTTACGCTGTTCTAAATACTTGAACTGAGAATCCAGTGTGACCCGTTGCTGAGAAAGTTTAGCCAATTCAGGAACGTATTTCTGTACTGCACCTTCACGTTTAAATGGTGCCGTTGGAATGGTATCCCACTGCAAGGCATTTTTAGCCTTACGCTCACCAAACTCTTCGTTATAAATATCGACCAGTTTAATGTCCGGAACGACCCCTTTATTCTGGGTGCTGCCACCGGTCACACGGTAGAATTTACGCTGCGTCAATGTCGCCTGGCCATGCGCCAGACTGTCCAGTTGTACCTGTGCTGTACCTTTACCGGTGGTGGTACTACCAATCACAATCCCGCGCTCATAATCCTGAATCGCAGCAGAGTAAATTTCACTGGCCGATGCAGAGGCCAGATTCACCATCACTGCCAGTGGACCTGCATAAGTTTGTGCACCGCCATCATCATCTTCAAAGACGCTGACATTGCCATTGCCATCACGGATCTGCACCACTGGGCCAGACTTGATCACCTGCCCCAACATACGTGCCACTTCTTCCAGTGAACCACCTGGGTTATTCCGTAAATCGACAATAATCCCGGCAACATTCTTCGCCGCGAGTTCTTTCAAGGCTTTGTTGGTATCTTCAGATACCGAGCGATAATCCGTACCGGCACGGCGTGCACGATAGTTCAGATAGAACGACGGAATTTCGATCACACCATATTGATATTTTTTACCATCACGTTGAATGTCGACTACACGTGTACGTACACCAGCATCTTCTTCCTGAATCACGTCACGGGTAATAGTCACATTACGTGCCTGCCCCATGGCAGCACCCGCACCGAGTAAGCGTAAAGTGACTTTCGTGCCACGTTTACCACGAATCAGACCGACAATTTCATTACTTGGCCAGCCAATGACATCAACCATTTGCTCGCCGTCTTGCGCTACACCAATGATACGGTCACCGGATTTCACCTGACCGGATTTGCTGGCCGGACCACCTTCAACGATGGTTTCAATTTTGGTGTAATCTTCATTGCCACGTTCCGGGCGAATCGATACCCCGACGCCTTCCAGCTGTAAAGTGGTCTGACGATTCAGCTCCATCGCATCCACAGGCGGGAAGTAATTACTGTGCGGATCATAAGTCAGCATCATCGCGTTCAGTGTCTTGTCGAGCACATCATCACTTTTGACGCGGCTAAGACGTTCCAGCTGACGGGTATAACGCTTGGTTAAGGTTTGCGCAGGCGTCAGATCTTCAGGACCCGTGAGGTCTTGTCCATTGGCCAATTCCGGATTGGCTTTCAGAGCTTTCTGCTTGGCCAATTCCTCTTCTTTACTGATGGTCAGATTGATCAGCTGAGACACCAGCATTTTTGACCAGTGCGCACGCTGTTCAGCCTCAGTTTTAAAGAACGGCGCTTTTTCACGATCCGTTTCGATATAAACATTCGGCTGATTCAGATTTTGCGGTTTTTTCAGCTCATTCAACATATAAGTGTAGAACTGGTGCAAGCGTTGTTGATATTGCGCATGCATTTCATAAGGACCAGACAAATTGCCGGCTTTCAGATTGGCACCAAAATTGGCACCATAGCGTTTCTTATAGTTTTCAACTTCTGGAGCCAGAAACAGACTGTGCTCCGGATCAAGACTATCAATATAGAAATCAAAAATACGCTGCGAAGTCTGGGCATCCAGACGCATATTTAAATAGTGCTGACGGTCAACCAGGGTTGCCAGCTGACGTGACACCAGCGCCTGCTCTTGAGATGGCTGAATTGCTTTACTGACCACTTCATTACTATTGGCCGCAATCGCATCATTCACTACATGGGTAAAAAAGAATCCACCTGTCGCAATCGCAACTGCGCAAGCTATAGTTTGAAATTTCATAAATAATTCGTACTTCCTTGGCCTAAAGACCAATGTGACCGTGTTGCTTTTCGACCAGAATTTAACGTATTCAGCATCTTAAACAACTTAATATGTTTATGTCGTGTAGTTTTATCATATTCTGTGCTGACAAAGTGTAGCAAATCATTGCAGAATTCAGGTATTGTTTTCTCCGAAAAACTCTAAAACGGATTCCGCATATGATTGGCGCATTGATGCTCGACATCGCAGGCACAACCCTCACTCAAGAAGATATTGAACTATTAAGTGCGCCGCAAGTCGGTGGAGTGATTTTATTTGGTCGCAATATCGAATCTCCGGCGCAAGTCCGTGCTTTGACCGATCATATGCGTCAGGTGCGTCCTGATATTTTAATTGCGGTCGATCAGGAAGGCGGTCGTGTACAGCGCTTAAGACAAGGCTTTACCCTGCTGCCTGCAATGGGAAAATTTGGCGAACTTTATACGAGCGATCCACAGTGCGCTCTGGAACTGGCTGAAAAATGTGGCTGGTTGATGGCAACTGAAGTACTGGCTGTCGGCATTGATTTCAGCTTTGCACCGGTACTGGACTTGAATGACATCAGTGATGTGATTGGTGATCGTAGCTTTGCCCAAAATATTCAGGACATTATTCCACTCGCCAGCGCATTTCTAAAAGGTATGAAACGTGCCGGTATGGCTTCAACCGGGAAACATTTCCCCGGGCATGGTTCGGTCAAAGCGGACTCGCATGTTGCTGCAGCAATTGATACGCGCTCCTATGCAGAAATCCAGCAAAAAGATATGCAAACCTTTATCCAACTGCAACCACAACTGGATGCGTTGATGCCGGCTCATGTCATCTATAGCCAGGTTGATCCCAATCCGGCAGGCTTCTCTGAATTCTGGATTCAGAAAGTTTTACGTCAGGAGCTTGGTTTTGACGGTGTCCTGTTCTCGGATGATTTAAGCATGCAGGCCGCATGTGTCGCAGGCGGTGCCGATGCCCGAATTCAGGCCGCACTCAAAGCTGGTTGTGATATGGGTCTGGTCTGCAATGATCGTGCAGCACAATGTATTGCACTGGAAGGGATTGTTGATTTGCCCCTCCCGAACCAGCAACGCCTGGAACGCATGCGCGGCAACATCCCGAACATCCAGATTGGTGACGAACTGGATCTGGGTGAAGAATGGCGCGAGATCCGTGATGAAATACTGGCATTTAAACAGAAATCCAGCTAAAACTTTTTAAATCCAATCAATATGAAAAAGGGACACGACAAGGTGTTCCTTTTTCATTATAGTAATGAAAAGGTTACACTATTATTTAATCAACTTAAAAATAAAAAAATAAGGTCAGAACAATATGACAGACTCACTTTCGCAACATCGCCATATTTCTTTTACGGCGCACTATACCGGCTATATCTGGTATCAAATGGGGATCTCACATCCAGCCTTTGTTACATCCAAAGGCAAGTTTCTGGCCAAACTACTGCATCCTCTTGAATCCTGGGCAGAGCGCCATGTTGGCGGTAGCATGCGGACTACACTTAAGCAGCGCCATCAGATGATTGATGAGCATCTGTGTCAACTAATTGAGCAACACCCACAACTTCAGGTTCTTGAAGTTGCCTGCGGCCTATCTCCACGCAGCTGGAATTTCAGACAGAAATTTCCCGCGATTAATTATCGTGAACTGGATCTGCCGGATATGGCCAAGATCAAGACCCAGGCTTTACAGCAGATTGATCAGCATGCACCTGAAGTCCTGACTGCCGATATTTTTAGTGAAGAGCTGGACTGTATTTTTCAGATGTTTAACCGCAACCAGCCCTTAGTGGTCATTAGTGAAGGACTGATTAATTACTTTGATCAGCAGATGTTACGCATTCTGATGCAGGGTATTACAGAAAATGCGCAGTATTTCCCGGCAGTTCACTATCTCAGCGATATTTATCCTGAACCGGTGAAAAATAAACTGGCGAACTTTATCTGGAGCAGTAGCCGTCTGCTTAAATTCATGTCTCGCAGTGCGTTTACCTTTCATTTTAAATCCCCCCAAGAACTGCAGCGCTTTTTTCAAGATGCAGGATTTGACCAGGTTGAGGTACAACAACCACAACGTTATTTTGCCGAGCCTCATCAGCCAAACCCGGCACCAGAACAAGATGAACATTTAGGTGATCTGGTCTGGATGATTCATGCAGTGAAAAAAAACAGCGTTTAAGTACGCTGTTTTTTAATACTGATATTTTTTAAATTGCCGCATCAAAAACTTCGGCATGTTGCAAAATTTTCTGCTGTTTTACAAAAGCCAATAAACGTTCTGCCACTTCAAAACTGCCATGTTTGAATAAGGCACGCAGCTGGGTGTCATCCTGTTCAAAGATCAGGCACTCAATCTGAAATTCCCCAGCTTCATCTTCCAGATGCAGGGCTAAGTCACGTGGATAAGCTGCTGCGCGCACTGCCTGTACTGGATCTAACTCCAGCAATACTCCAAAGAAATTCATGTCCACTATCTCTGCTTTTAAAATGAGATCAGAATGACGATGACTGAGAAAACGTTGTGAATCTTGCACCTGAATCCGCTCTTCACCGCGACGTTCAAGCTGCTGTATCTGTTCGCGAGTGAACGGAATAATGCCGTCTAGTTGATCAACTGCTTCATCGCGTAAAAAGGTTGCAAATAAATGCATGGTTTCTTTACGACGTTGTAACTGCGGCACATGATCGGCGCCTGCAATTTGCACGTACTGCATATCCGGGCATTGCAGGGCAAAATTCGCATTTTCATGTGGCAAGGTAAAACTGTCATATTGTCCACATGCCACCAGTACTTTGCACTGTGGAATTGGCACATTGGTCAGACGCAATAAACGGTTGCAATTGATATCATAACGATCCTGTTCGGTGGCCGTAAATTCCGCCATCTGTTTAAAGAACAAACGTTTTGCAGTCGGTGACATCCGAGTTTCTGTTAAACGTGCATGATTGACCAGATACAAAATCACGGCCTGACCAAATTCATCCATACGCTGTTCTTTCATCAGGTGTAAGGATTCTTCCAGCAGCATTCGCCAGCTTTTACGGGTTTTCTGCATGACACCCATCAGGATCATCCGCTCGACCAGTTCGGGACGCTGATCTGCCAGACAGGAAGCGACCACTGATCCTAAGGACATGCCGAGAATTGTCACTTGCGGCAGCTGCATCTGTTCCAGCCATCGTCCCAGCATCGCAGCAAGGTCTTCCAGCTCCAGTGTTCCGGCAGACAGACCCGTATCGACATTACTAATCTGCTGGTTCGCCCCCATGGAGGGCAGGTCAATCAGAATGATGGGACCTGCATCAAAAAGCTGTTCTACACAATATTTGTAGGAATTAAAATTCTGGAAAGCGCCCCCAATGATCACCATGGGTCTTAAATGCAAGGTATCTGGACGGGCGATCGCCATATATTCTATTTTCCAGCCATCCATCCAGGTGGTGCGTGGCGGCTGCTTAAAACTGTGCTTATCATAAAGATCAAAAAAACCATCGTGGCTATGTTGTTCCAATACATGGGCGTCCATGTGGATAATGGAATTCATATTCCTTTTCCTCCGTCCTTGCCTTATTTTTATTGTGCAAGTCATGATTAACAGATCTTATATTTCAGGCGCATTCCGGTGTGCCTGAACACGCATCCTGCTCTTTAATAATTATAAATGACATCAATGTCGCGTGCTTCATTCTATACAGAGCTGCTTTTCACAAGCAACCGCTTCAGTGACCACTTATCTGCTTTTAAACAGAAAACAATTTCAAAATGTTTAGAAGTTTACGAAAACGGATGATTTTTAATAGATGGGCTTCATTGTGCAGCAGCAGGCTGTTAATATCGAAATGAAATTTCTAAGTGATCAAACCGCTATGCAAGAGTCTATTGAACAATATATGCAAACGGTAGGACAGCAGGCACGCCAGGCGTCTCGCATTTTGGCTCGCGCGTCCACCCAAACTAAAAATAATGCGTTATCCGCTATTTATACGGCTTTGGAAAATAGCCAAACTGCTATTTTGGCGGCTAACCAGAAAGATATGACCAAGGCGCATAACAACAATCTGGATCCAGCCCTGCTTGATCGCTTAGAACTCAACCCCACACGCTTTAAAGGTATGTTACAGGGCTTAAAAGATGTCATTGGCCTGAAAGATCCGATTGGTGAAATTAGTGATATGGCTTATCGCCCATCGGGGATTCAACTGGGCAAGATGCGTGTGCCTTTAGGTGTGGTCGGCATGATCTACGAATCACGTCCTAACGTCACGCTGGAAGCGGCATCACTTGCGCTGAAATCAGGAAATGCCATTATTCTACGTGGTGGCTCAGAAGCTCTGGAATCGAATCAGGCAATTGCAGTCGCGATTCAGCATGGCCTGAAAGTCGCAGGCTTGCCTGAGGCTGCCGTACAGGTGGTGAATACGACTGACCGCGCTGCAGTGGGTCAGTTGATTACCATGACCGAATATGTGGATGTGATTGTGCCTCGTGGTGGCAAGAGCCTGATCGAACGAATTACCGAGGAAGCACGCGTACCGGTCATTAAACATTTAGATGGCAACTGTCATGTGTATGTGGAAGCTCAAGCGGACTTGTTGAAAGCCTTGCCGATTGCGCTCAATGCCAAAACCCATCGCTATGGCGTATGTAATGCCATGGAAACCCTGCTGGTCGATGAAAAAGTCGCTGAAGAATTCTTGCCACGCATCGCAGAGCTATACCAAGAGAAAAAAGTCGAACTGCGTGGTTGCCGGGAAACCCAGCGTATTCTTGGAGATGCAGTCATTACAGCAACCGAAGAAGACTGGTATACCGAGTATCTGGGCCCGATTCTGGCGATCAAAGTTGTTTCTGGTATAGAAGAAGCCATTGAGCACATTAACAAATATGGCTCGCATCATACTGATTCTATTATTACGGAAAACTACAGTCTGGCACGCGAATTTCTGGCGGGTGTAGATTCAAGTTCGGTCATGATCAATGCCTCTACTCGTTTTGCAGATGGTTTTGAATATGGCTTAGGCGCAGAAATCGGGATTTCGACCGATAAAATCCATGCTCGTGGCCCAGTCGGTCTTGAAGGCCTGACGTCGCAGAAATGGATTGTCTTTGGTGATGGTCAGATTCGCCAATAAGTATTCAGATCGCTCATTTAAAACAGCCTCATGTGTGAGGCTGTTTTTTTATGGACAGATAAATTCACACTGAAATACATGGATCAGAACCTTCAGGTCATTTTATTGATGAATCTCTTTATAGAATTGTATTTAGAAACAATATTTGCCTTTTCAGGCGCTTAACTAAAAACCAATTTGTTCTAAAATTAAATTTAAGCAGAATTTAGTATTCTTATTGATCATCTCTTTAGCATCATTTTATTTATAAATGAAAACTATGAACTGATAAATTTTAGTTATTATTGTTAAATCGGTCGATAATGCTTAAGTCTAATCTGCTAAAGTCTATCTAGGACAGAAAAAAAACAAATGTTAAAACATATTCATTGATCTGGATTGCTGCTTCATTGTCCGCAATTGGGTCAAGTAAATGGACGAGAATTTTAATTAAAAATTGGGTAATCAATCGTGTCTAAATCAGTATTAGTTATTAATTGTGGCTCTTCTTCAATCAAGTTTGCATTACTTCTTGAGGAGCAGAATTTCCGTATTCATGGTTTAGCTGAGAACTTAGGCACAGAGAATGCTCGCATTAAAGGTGTGACAGTTGGCAATGAGCCGGTCGATATCCACATTCCATTTGCTGACCACAAAAAAGCACTCGAAGTGGGTCTGGAACGTCTGGCCAATTACCGTCCAGATGCCATCGGTCACCGTGTGGTACATGGTGGCAGCCTGACCAAGGCTGAACTGATCAATGACGAAATTATTGAAAAAATTCGTGAAGCAACGCCGCTTGCGCCGTTACACAACCCGGCACATTTGATTGGAATCGAAGCAACCCGACGCTTATTCCCAGAATTACCACAGGTTGCGGTATTTGACACCGCCTTCCACCAAACTATGCCAGCACATGCATATCGCTATGCCCTGCCAAAATTTCTGTACACAGCACATGGTGTGCGCCGCTATGGTTTCCACGGCACCAGTCATGCTTATGTTTCAGAGCGTGGCTCTGAACTGGCAGGCAGTTTCAAACAAGGTGGCTGGTTAACTGCTCATCTTGGCAATGGTAGCTCGACCTGTGCCGTTTGGAATGGGAAAAGTGTAGATACCTCAATGGGCTTAACCCCGCTTGAAGGCATTGTTATGGGCACACGCAGTGGCGATGTCGACCCAAGCCTGCATAGCTTCCTGGCGAAAAACCTGGGTTGGGATATTTATAAAATTGACAAGATGCTGAATAGCCAAAGTGGTCTTTTGGGCTTGTCTGACCTGTCGAATGACATGCGTACCCTGATTGAAGCTTCAGAACAAGGCAATGAAGATGCCGCACTGGCGATTGAAGTATTCTGCTACCGTTTAGCTAAGTCTCTGGCAGCGTTGAGCTGTGGTCTGCCACGTCTTAATGGTCTGTTTTTCACTGGTGGCATTGGCGAAAACTCTGCATATATCCGTGAAAAGACCATGACTTACCTGCCTCATTTTGGTTTCAATCTGGATAAAAACGCCAACAATGAATTGAAACGCGGTACCGAAGGCCGAATCGATTCAGGCACAGGCCCACAAATCTGGGTAGTGCCAACAGATGAAGAAGGCCGTATCGCACAAGAAGTTCAAAGTGTTGTTGAACTTGAAGTGGAGCGCAATACTGCAAAAAAGTCTAAAGCTGAGGTAACGCCTGCATAAGCAGGCTTAGCCACTTTTTAACTGATTTTTATTATTCTGCGACTGACATAACTTATGAAAACAATTTTATTGGTTCCCACTGGGGAAGGCGTAGGCTTAACTTCTGCATGTTTGGGCCTGATTTATGCACTGGAATGCCAAGGGGTAAAAGCTGGTTTCCTGAAACCTTTTGCTCAGGAATTGAATGAAATCGAAGACCGCACCACGGCTTTGTATCGTCATATTTCTCAGAGTGAAACTGTTGAACCCATCCGTTATAACAAAGTCTTGCAGCAGATCAATCTGGGGGAACAGGATGAACTACTTGAGGAAGCGGTACGTCTGCATCGTCAAATTGCCAAACAGCATGACCTGATTATTGTCGAAGGTTTGCTGCCAAATACTCAAGACAGTTTTGCCGACGATCTGAATGCTGCATTGGCACAGGCCCTCGATGCCAAAGTTATTGTGGTCAGCAATGCCAATATTCTCAAGCCAAGCCAAACCGCGGATAAAATTGAACATCAGCTTCGTAACTTTGGTGGTGCCAGCTCTACCCGTCTGGCAGGTATCATGTTGATGCGTACCAAGGGCTTGCCTGAAGAATCTGCACAGATTCCTGTCACGCTGAATCCGGATTTACGCCTCAAGACTGAAACTGCAGAATTTATTAAAGCCATTCAGCAGACTCATCCGCATATTGGTTCTGAAAAATTACCAGTGATTGGCTTGGTACCTTTCAGTAAAACCTTAAGCGTACCGCGTATGTCTGATCTTGCTGCATATATTTCTGGTTACTGGATTAATGAAGGCGAAGCCAAGCAGCGCCGTGTACAAAATAGCAGCCTGATTTCAGCCAATATCGAGCATGAACTGCATAAGTTTGTAGCGGGTGAACTGATCATCAGTGCATCCGACCGAATTGATGTGTTACTGGCGAGCAGTCTGGCCAGCAGTAATGGGATTCCTTTGGCAGGTTTGGTGTTAACTGAACAAAAAGCGCCAAGCGCACAAGCTTTAGAATTCTGCCAAGCGGCAATAAAAAATGGCTTGCCAATTTTACATACTAAGTTGAGCACATTTGAAACAGCGCAACAGTTGTTAAACCTTAGCAACGAAATTCCTGTAGATGATACTGAACGAGCAGAACAAGTTACCCGTTTTGTAGCTAGCCACATCAATCAAGAGTGGTTGTCTCATTTAATTAGCGATTCGTACAAACCACGGTTATCGCCTTCTGCATTCCGTCATGAATTGGTGCAAAAATCAATCGCAGCTAAAAAACGTATCGTGCTTCCAGAGGGTGATGAGCCACGTACCGTTCAAGCCGCAGCGATTTGTCAATCACGTGGTATTGCTCACTGCATATTATTAGCAAAACCAGAAGCGGTAGTTGATGTTGCCAAAGCACGTGGTATAGAGCTTCCACACGACTTAGAAATCATTGATCCTGACTTGATTCGTGAAAATTATGTCGAAAAAATGGTGGAAATGCGTAAAGGCAAACTTACTGAAGATCAAGCACGTGAACAACTGCAAGACACCGTCGTATTAGGTACGATGATGTTAGCACTTGATCAGGTTGATGGCTTGGTGTCTGGTGCTGTACATACTACAGCCAATACAGTTCGCCCTGCGTTCCAGCTCATTAAAACTGCACCTGAATATTCATTGGTATCTTCAATATTCTTTATGCTGTTACCTGATGAAGTCTATGTGTACGGTGACTGTGCGATTAACCCAGACCCAGATGCAGAACAATTGGCTGAAATTGCGATTCAGTCTGCAGACTCTGCAAAAGCGTTTGGTATTGACCCACGTATTGCCATGATTTCTTACTCAACGGGTACTTCAGGTGCAGGTGCTGACGTCGAAAAAGTTGCGAAAGCAACTGAAATTGCGAAACAACGTCGTCCGGACTTACTGATTGATGGTCCATTACAGTACGATGCGGCATCAGTTGAAAGTGTTGGTCGCTCTAAAGCACCGAACTCTCCAGTTGCAGGTCGTGCCAATGTATTCATCTTCCCTGACTTAAACACAGGTAATACGACGTATAAAGCAGTACAGCGTTCTGCCAATGTGGTGAGTGTTGGTCCAATGCTACAAGGCTTGAATAAGCCAGTGAATGACTTATCCCGCGGTGCATTGGTAGATGACATTGTGTTTACCATTGCATTGACTGCGATTCAGGCAGAGCAACAAGCGGCTCAATAATTCGTAAACTTAAGTTTTCCAAACCATCTGATTGAAAAATCAGGTGGTTTTTTTATAAAAAAACACTCATAGCTTCAATAAATTCAGCACGCGATCATTATCTCGTTTTAATAAACAATAAAAATGCCAGTCTTTCGAACTGGCATTTTCAACGGTTACTCATAAAGTCTGTGACATAAAAAATTAAGCTGAAGCAGCCCTGCTTTTCAGTCCACTAACTTTAATTTCTTATAAGGTAGTCCACTCTTTACGTACCTCTTCCGCAGTTTTATTGAGCACGACGCTATCGTCTTTGATTTCACTTACCCAACTCAAGGGAATCAGATGATGCTCATTATTTTCATCATCACTTCTTGTTAATTTAATTGAATCCTGACCTTCTAAATGGTCCACCTTCCCGACTTGAGTACCACATGAAGCAATGACTGAAGCATGTTCTTTAATATCACTTGCATTAAAATTGTTCATTCTACTTGCCTGTTTCTAGAAGTTGAGAGAAACAGTCTAAGCAATAAAAAATGCCCCATGTGTAAGGGTTTTCAGGCTTTGAGTTTTTCTGGGTTAAAAATGTAAATGGTCAACATGGCTTGAGTAAACTATAGGCAAGATACTTTTTAAATTTGAGTTTTCAAATATTTTTATAACTAGATTTGAAGATTTGAAGATTTGAAGATTTGAAGATTTGAAGATTTGAAGATTTGAAGATAGTGTAAATCAATAAAACCTTAAAATAGGAGAAAGAAGATAAGCTTAGGCTTGCTCTTCTTTCTGACCATACATCCAAGTTGCAGCGATATATACACAAAAACCAGCTGCCATCAAAATACCTGTAACCATTGTTAGGATCTCCTTTATTTGATAGCTGCATTATGTAAAAGTTTTATGACAGTTATATGACAATCTGGTTTTTATTAAATTTAAAATAAATAATAAAATTCAAATACTTAATATAATATCAGAAAAATTATGCGTATTTTTAATCTGAAATATGACACTGAATATGACAACTTGCTGTCATATTTGACCCATTGAATAGCTAAAGTCCTTGCTCAGATTGCTTAAACTATAAACTTTCGGCCAATGCTCGCCCAAAATGCCCACAACCCGATTCTTTTGTCTTATAATTTAGCCCGCTAGCTATCAGCCCGCTCAAGAGATATTTGTATGACAACTATTATCAAGCAAGATGACTTGATCACATCGGTTAAAGATGCGCTTCAGTTCATTTCTTACTATCACCCACAAGACTTTATCCAAGCGATGAGCCGTGCGTATGATCGTGAAGAGAACAAAGCTGCTAAAGATGCGATCGCACAAATCTTAATTAACTCACGCATGTGTGCAGAAGGCCACCGCCCAATCTGTCAAGATACCGGTATCGTCAACGTATTTGTTGAAGTGGGCATGGACGTTAAATTCGATTTAACCATGAGCCTGGATGATGCAATCAATGAAGGCGTACGTCAGGGTTATTTAGAAAACTCGAACGTGCTTCGCGCATCAGTTCTGGCCGATCCTGCATTTGGTCGTAAAAATACCAAAGACAACACTCCTGCCGTGATTTACCACAAGCTTGTGCCTGGTAATAAAGTAGATATCACTGTGGCAGCCAAAGGTGGCGGTTCAGAAAACAAATCTAAACTAGCAATGTTAAACCCATCTGATTCAATCGTGGATTGGGTACTGAAAACTGTTCCAACCATGGGTGCAGGCTGGTGTCCACCAGGTATGCTGGGAATCGGGATCGGTGGTACTGCTGAAAAAGCCATGATGCTTGCCAAAGAAGCATTGATGGAAGAGATCAACATGGACGAATTGCTTCGTCGTGGTCCACAAAGCAAAATGGAAGAGCTTCGTATCGAAATCTTCGAAAAAGTAAATGCTCTGGGTATTGGTGCACAAGGTCTTGGCGGTTTAACCACTGTTCTAGATATTAAGATCAAGGATTACCCTTGTCACGCTGCTGGTAAGCCAGTCGGTATGATCCCGAACTGTGCTGCGACTCGTCATGCACACTTCCAGTTAGATGGTACAGGTGTTGCACATATTCAAGCACCTAAACTTGAAGACTACCCTGCTGTGACTTGGGATTCTTCATCTTCTAAACGTGTTGACCTTGACACGATTACCCAAGAAGAAATGAATAGCTGGAAACCAGGCGATACACTTCTTCTTAACGGTACAATCTATACAGGTCGTGATGCTGCACACAAACGTATGGTCGACATGCTGAACAACGGTGAAGAACTTCCTGTTGATCTGAAAGGCAAGTTTATCTACTACGTTGGCCCTGTTGATCCAGTCGGCGACGAAGTTGTAGGCCCTGCTGGCCCAACAACGGCTACGCGTATGGATAAATTTACGCGTCAAGTTCTTGAAGCAACTGGCATGTTCGGCATGATCGGTAAAGCAGACCGTGGTCCTGCTGCCGTTGAAGCCATTAAAGACAACCAGGCAACTTACCTGATGGCTGTCGGTGGTGCTGCTTACCTCGTGTCTAAAGCTATTCGCGAAGCTGAAGTGGTTGCCTTTGCTGACCTGGGTATGGAAGCAATTTACAAGTTTGTGGTAAAAGATATGCCGGTATCTGTAGCGGTTGATGTGAATGGTACTTCTATTCACGCGACTGCACCTAAAATCTGGCAAGCAAAAATTGGTAAGATTCCAGTAGTTGACGCTGCTGCGGGCTAATTTTGACTGCAATAAAAAAGCACCCTAAATGGGTGCTTTTTTATTATATTTTCTCAATAAAATATCAATTACCAGGTACGTGGATCCCAAAGTTTAAAAGGTGCTTTTAACTGTACATCTAATGATGGATCATAAGCAGTCGGTTCAATTTTTTGGGCTTTTTTACGAATCTGGCCAGTTTCCTGATCTTGTGCCACGAAGTTAAAACTGTCTGATTTTAGCTGAGTAAAAGCAATTTCATTCAGACCAACTTTTTCCGGCATCAGCATGAGTGGCCCTGAAACACTCCGGCGTGTACTGATATTCTCTTCATCATATTTAATAAAATAAGACTGTCCCGCTTCGACAGTAAAATCCAGATATTTAGGTTTCTGGAAATGCAACGCGCCTAGCGGTCGACTGGTACTCAAACGATAGGTCCCTGCAGGCACTTCAATCCAGTAATAATGGTTGTGCAATAAGCTTGGAATATGTTCTTGATTGATAAACAGGCTGGCAGCGACAATTTCCTGACGATTCCATTTAGAATCGGGCCGGTATAAATACACGATGGCAGCTTCATCATGCTGCGGTTTCACCGTCTGAAACTGGTTGCCCTGCTTTTGATTGACCCAACCGCCAATGGTGAACATGCCGATACGATGCTGCTCGACGAAGCCCGGTTTTTTTTCAAGATCGATATTTTTTAAAGTGCTGAGTGGCTGTGTAGGCTCAACGACGGCTTTCTTACCATGACACCCCAGCAATGCCAAACTGCTGATGAGTACAATTGCGACTCCACGCATGCTTATCCCTCACTGCGTCTTTATTCT
This sequence comes from Acinetobacter endophylla, assembly GCF_053543775.1. Classification (NCBI taxonomy): domain Bacteria; kingdom Pseudomonadati; phylum Pseudomonadota; class Gammaproteobacteria; order Moraxellales; family Moraxellaceae; genus Acinetobacter; species Acinetobacter endophylla. The sequence goes on from NZ_JBLVOM010000232.1 coordinate 93,826, forward strand.
TTTGTATGCAAGTGCTTTGCGATTTGTTTTTTATAAGTTTTAGGCATCCACGCCTAGTGAATCAGATTAACACCGAGCTTTATTTTTGGAAATAAAAAACGTGCGAAAACACGGAGTTTTCGCACGTTTCGGACGAATAGCAATTAAGCGGATTTGCTATTCACGACCTTTAAATCTATTTTTGTCGCAGTCTCTTGCTGATCATGTGGCTGACGCTCGGCACGGTATTCCGGCTCTGCTTCACCTTTAATCACGGCTTCATTGATGACGACAGTGCCGACATCACTACGGCTTGGCAAGTCATACATGGTTTCCAGCAATGAATTTTCTAGGATCGAACGTAGACCACGTGCACCTGTATTACGCTCAACTGCTTTCTTAGCCACTGCACGTAATGCCGATTCTTCAAAAACCAGATCCACATCTTCCATATCAAACAGATGTTGATACTGACGGGTTAACGCATTCTTCGGCTCAGTCAGAATCTGCATCAATGCTTCTTCATCCAACTCGTCCAAAGTGGCAATTACTGGCAAACGACCAATAAATTCTGGAATCAAACCAAATTTTACCAGGTCAGTTGCTTCAACTTGACGGAACAAGTCAGACAGCTTCTTGGTTTCATCTTTTTTTCGCACTTCTGCAGTAAAGCCGATGCCACCTTTTTCCTGACGTTGCTGTACAATTTTCTCAAGTCCTGAGAATGCACCACCACAGATAAACAGGATGTTCGAGGTATCAATCTGAATGAATTCTTGCTGCGGATGCTTACGTCCACCTTGTGGCGGAATTGATGCAACCGTACCTTCAATCATTTTCAATAATGCTTGCTGAACACCTTCACCCGATACATCACGCGTGATGGATGGGTTTTCAGACTTGCGGGTAATCTTGTCGATCTCGTCGATATAGATAATGCCCTTTTGCGCTTTTTCGACATCGTAATCGGCTTTTTGCAGTAGCTTCTGTACGATGTTTTCTACATCTTCACCCACATAACCGGCTTCGGTCAGTGTCGTTGCATCTGCCATGGCAAATGGAACATCAAGAAGACGTGCCAGCGTTTGTGCAAGCAAGGTTTTGCCCGATCCTGTCGGACCAACCAACATAATATTACTTTTTGAAAGCTCGACTGAATCATCAGCTTTCTTGCCATTATTTTGCACTTTCAAGCGCTTGTAATGGTTATAAACCGCAACTGACAAGGTTTTCTTCGCGACGTCCTGACCAATCACATATTGATCCAAGGCCGCACGAATTTCATGCGGTTTCGGCAAAGGACGATTGGCCCAGTCATTGGTTTCCACCTGCTGACTGGTTTGAACCAAATCTAAGCATACGTCCACACATTCGTTACAAATGTATGCGTCCTCGCCTGCAATCAGCTTCCCGACTTCAGACTGCGTTTTACCGCAAAATGAACAATGCTTTTGTCCTTGAGGATGTTCGGACATATTTACTCCACTATCTCAATCTTTAAAACTTATGGACGTTTAGTTAAAACTTCGTCCACAAGACCGTATTCTTTCGCTTGCTGCGCAGTCATAAAGTTGTCACGATCTGTATCACGTGCCACTTTTTCGTAGTCCTGACCGCTATGTTCAGCCATTAAACGGTTTAAACGCTCTTTAATGAACAGGATTTCACGTGCATGAATTTCAATATCTGAAGCCTGACCACGGAAACCACCCAATGGCTGGTGAATCATGACACGGGCATTTTCAAGGCAATAACGCTTGCCCTTGGTACCGGCATTCAGCAGGAACGCACCCATTGATGCTGCCTGACCCATGCAGTACGTTACGACATCAGGTTTGATAAACTGCATGGTGTCATAAATCGCCATACCCGCAGTTACCGAACCGCCTGGTGAATTGATATATAGATGAATATCTTTATCTGGATTTTCCGCCTCTAAAAACAACATTTGCGCAACGATCAGGTTCGCCATGTTGTCTTCAACTTCGCCCGTCATAAAAATTACACGTTCACGCAAAAGGCGTGAATAAATATCAAAAGAACGCTCACCACGAGAGGATTGTTCTACCACCATTGGCACTAAAGCGTTTTCAATCGTTGGAACATACATACGTTTATTTATTCCTAAATTTTTTGTGACCTAACCCATAATCACAATATGAGGTATAATCACTGAAATTGCAAAAAATTCGCCAACAAATCCATTATATTTTTTGCATTAGTTTTGTGAAAAACAGAAATGCTTTTTTCAGGCATCAATATGAAAAAAAGGCGCATTAAGCGCCTTTTTTATCGAAAGCTAAATTAGCCTTGTTGACGAGCTTGCTGCTCTTTCAATAAGTCTTCATAGCTTACAGTCGCATCAGTTACTTTAGCAGAAGCCAAAATGTAATCAACAACTTGGTCTTCTAGTACAACTGCTTCGATTTGAGCACGCTGTTGCGCATCGTTTTTGAAGTATTCGATCACTTCGTTTGGATCTTCGTAAGAAGAAGCCATATCTTCGATGTACGCTTCAACACGTGCAGCATCTACTTCGATTTTCGCATCAGCTAAAACACGGCTTACAAGTACGCCAAGTTTTACAGATTTTTCAGCTTGTTCTTTGAACAATTCGTCTGGAAGCATGCTTGAATCAAATGCTTTCGCACCTTGAGCACCAAACTGCTGTGTGAACTGCTGGATCATTTGTTGACGTTGACGGTCAATTTCTTGAGCAAGCATAGCAGCTGGAAGTTCAACTTCGTTTGCAGCTACAAGTGCATCGAAAGTCGCGCCTTTAACCTGGTTGCGAAGGCCATTCTTAACTTCACGTTCCATGTTTTTACGAACGTCAGCTTTTAACTTCTCAATGCCTTCTTCTTCAGATACACCGAAGATTTTCAGGAATTCAGCATCGATTTCTGGAAGTTTTTGTTTTTCAACAAGCTTCACAGTGATTTTGAATTGAGCTTGTTTACCAGCAAGGTTTTCAGCTTGGTAGTCTTCAGGGAAAGTTACATCAATCACTTTCTCTTCGCCTTTCTTCATACCAACGATACCGTCTTCGAAGCCAGGGATCATACGACCAGAACCAAGTACTAGTTTGAAGTCTTCTGCAGAACCGCCTTCAAATTTTTCGCCGTCGATTGAACCTTCAAAATCAAAAGTTACTTGCATGTCTTTTTTAGCCATGCCTTTTGTTTCAGCCCAAGAAGCGCGTTGTTTTTGAAGATTTTCAATCATCTTCTCAACATCTTTGTCATTCACTTCTGAAGCTTTGCGTTCAACTTCCAAGCCTTCGAATTTCACGTCAACTTCTGGATAAACTTCAACAGTCGCTTCATAAACTAAAGCGTCGTCTTTCATTTCAGTTTTTTCAATGTTCGGCATGCCTACGGCATTGATTTTTTCTTGCTGGATCGCTTCGAAAACTGTATCACGAATGATGTCGTTGACAACTTCTTGGTAGATACCAGCGCCGTATTCACGACGAACGACGTTTACAGGCACTTTACCTGGACGGAAGCCGTTGATCTTCGCAGTTTTAGCAGTGCGTTTTAAACGAGCTTCAAATTGCTCATTAATACGGCTCGTCGGTACAGAAACATTTAAACGACGGGCAACGCCCGAAACCGCTTCAGAAGTTACTTGCATGGCTTCCTCTATATATTTGGTAATAACAGGTTTATAAAAATGTGCCACATTATATGACAACATTTAAGGATATACAAAAAATACGCGCGAGTTCCAGTTTTTAAGTCTTTTTTATTCGAATTGCTACCCTTTCAAATATTCAGTCAACCCCACTTAAATGCAGAAAATGTATATTTTTTATTGCAAATGATAAGTACTATCATTAATATCCAGTTTCTTATTTGAGCAACAATACTAATTTATTCTTCGGTTCGGGAATTTGGTCATGCATAGTTTTAGTCTTCGTCCGCTTACATTGGCAATTTTTGGGGTCACAGCAACATCTGCTTTTGCAGAGACAAATAGCCCCTCCAACATCCCAACTACCACCTTATCTACCATTGTAGTTTCTGCATCGGGGTTTGAACAACAATTAAAAGATGCCCCTGCCTCAATTAGCGTGATCACTCAAGAAGATATTCAACGTAAGAATGCCACCAATATTGCTGACCTGTTGGTTGATGTCCCTGGAGTGGATGTGCGTAATGGCGTAGGCAAAACTGCAGGACTAAATGTTAGCATCCGTGGTATGAACGCTGATGATACCCTTATTTTGATTGATGGCCGTCGTCAAACCACTTCTACCGATGTTACCCCGAATGGTTTTGGTGAAGCAGCGACAGGCTTTATGCCCCCTCTTTCAGCCATTGAGCGTATTGAAGTCATTCGTGGACCTATGTCTACCCTCTACGGTTCAGATGCCATGGGTGGTGTGATTAATATCATTACCAAAAAAGTTTCAGACGAGTGGAATGGGAACGTTACTGTCAGTGGCAACGTTATGGAGCATGGTACTGAAGCAGATTCTTGGAAAACCAGCTTCTTGGTGAATGGTCCATTGGTCAATGATGTGCTTGGTCTGCAACTTCGCGGCAGTTATTATGACCGGGGTCAGTCTGAGCGTGTCGAAGGTTCAACTGGCCGTGATCCACGCCCGACCACCGCACATAATTATGATGTAGGCGGTAAACTTACATACAAAGTAGATGATCAAAATGCCTTGTGGCTTGACTCATTCTACAGCCATCAAAACTATAAGAATGAAGACAATCGTTTAGGTACTTTAGATACTGCAACAACAGCAAATGGTTATAAAGATAAATTGATTTTTGATCGTACCCAGTTTGCAATCGGGCATGATGGCGACTATAGCTTTGGTCAGTGGAATACTTATATCAGCCACTCAGAAACTGAAACCAAAGGTCGTACGATACCTTCAGCTGCATTACCCGTCGGAAATGCACAAATTGGTGCAGATCGTGTGTTAAAAAATACCGATTTAATTGCAGATAGCCATATTATTTCAACTTTAGGTGCGCATAAGCTCACTGTGGGTACGGAATACAAAGAGCAAACCAATAAAGATAATATCGCTCTGTATTCGACTGGTGTAGACGAATTCGATAAAAAATCCTGGTCAGTTTATGCTGAAGATGAATGGCGTCTTTTGGATAGTTTAAGTTTAACCTATGGCGGTCGTTTTGAAGACCACTCCGGTTTTGGCGGTCATTTTAGTCCACGTGCCTATCTAGTCTGGAATACCAATGACATGCTGACTGTGAAAGGTGGCGTAAGTACAGGTTATAAAGCACCTTCTGCGAAAGCCCTTTATGACGGCGTTGTTGGCCTCAGTGGACAGGGACAAAACCTGACATTTGGTAATCCGGACTTAAAGCCTGAAACCTCAACCAACTATGAATTAGGTTTTAATTTACAGCCGACAGATGATATCAATTTCACGGCAACCGGTTTTTACAACCAGATTAAAGATGCAATTGTTTCAGAGAATCTTCCTGTATCCGCTGAATGCTTGACTGCAAGCTCATGTTCAACCAGCGTGAATGCGAATAAGGCCAAAGTTTATGGTGCAGAAGCAACTTTGCAATACAGCATTTTGCCTGAATGGGATATGAAAGCTGCCTATACCTATACCAGAAGTGAAATTACGAATGGAGAAAACGAAGGCACTTATTACAATAACCAGCCACGTAATGCGCTTAACCTGACTTCAACATGGCATCTGGTGCCTGCTGTAGACCTATGGTTACAGTACGAATATAAATCTGATCGTCAACGCTTCCTGACTACGCCAACAGCACCTGCTTCAGGTTTAGGCTCAAGCGACTATGAAGAATATAAATTATTTGGTGACAAGTTAGCGGGCTATAGCGTATTCAACCTCGGTGCAAGTTATACCGTCAGTGATCAATTACGTCTGAATATGGCTGTGAACAACCTGCTGGACAAAGATTTTACCGAAGGTGCAAAATCATATGAATATTTAGACAACCGTGGTCGTCTACAAACTGCTACTGGTTATAAATATTTAGATATTGGTTCTAGTACAACAGGTACTTATATTCCAGGCCGTAACTACTGGTTATCTGTTTCATACGACTTCTAATATAAAAGTCATGATTCAAAACCCTGCTTCGGCAGGGTTTTTTATCACTCAATGAGTACTCCATGAAACCTCCCTAATTTGTGCCCTTTTATAAACATCATTATTCTCAATAAAAAGCCAGCAATCCGCTTTCTTTATCAATACTAAATAAAATCAAAAACTTAAATACTTATTGTTATATCATTACATTTAAAATCTCATTTAATATTTTCTTAAAGATCATGAATTCCTATGACAAAAGGATAAAAATAAAAACAAGAATCATTATTATTCGCATACATTTTTAGCATTCATTTATTAGGTTTAACATGACCTTCATTAAAACACGTAAAAAAATCGTTTCTTCTGCAATTGTTTCATCTTTATCAATGGTAGCTGCATCTGCGATGGCAGAAGAACAGGTGATCCAGTTAGAGACGATTCATCAAGAAGTCAAAGCTGAACAAACACCCAGCTTAAAAGTAGATCAATCTGCGAATAGCAAATTTGTTGCGCCTTTACTCGATACCCCAAAGTCAGTTTCAGTGATTTCAAAACAGCTGATTGCAGATACACAAGTGACGACTTTAGCTGATGCACTGCGTACAGTTCCGGGGATTACCTTGGGCGCAGGTGAAGGTGGTAACCCAAACGGTGACCGTCCTTTTATTCGGGGTTATAATTCTGAAAGTTCCATGTATGTAGACGGCGTACGCAACGCCACTTCACAGAACCGTGAAATGTTTGCTGTCGAACAGGTTGAAGTCACCAAAGGTTCTGCATCTGCTATGGGCGGTGCAGGAACGACTGGTGGTAGTATCAACATGATTTCTAAAGTTGCTAAAGCGGGTGACTTTCTAGAAGGTTCTGTCGCGGGTGGTACTGACAACTATCAACGCATAACCTTGGATGGCAATAAAGATTTTGGAAATGGTATAGCAGCACGTGTGGCCGTGATGGGTCACCATAATGAAAAAGCTGGCCAGAAAAATGGTGCCGAATATAAACGTGCCGGTATTGCACCGAGTATTGTATTTGGTCTGGACACCCCTACCCGCGCGACTTTAAGTTATTACTATTTAAAATCGGATGACACGCCGGATTCAGGTGTTCCTTATAAGTATGATGCGGCAAAAAAAGCCACCATCGGTAAACCTGTTGATGTAAAACAGGGCATTTATTATGGTTTATTAAGTCGTGATTTCCAGAAACAGGAAAATCAGATCGGCACCATTAAACTGGAACACGATTTAACGGATAACCTGACCCTGAGTAATACAGCGGTATATAGCACTGCCAAAAATGACTACTTATGGACCCAGCCAGATGACTCCAAAGGTAACGTGCTAAATGATAAAGTCTGGCGTCGTATAAACTCACGTATTACTGATACCAACATCTTTACCGACCAGCTTGCTTTGACAGGTAAGTTTAATACAGGTGCATTCAAGCATAGCTTTAATATAGGTGCAGAGTACTCAGATCAAAAATCTGACAAAGGTAACTACTTAACAAGTTATCCAGGCTATCCAGGTACCACCACAGGTGGTTTCAACAGCGACTGTGCTATCAACGATGCATGGTGTACATCATTAACTAATCCAGACTCACGTAATCAATGGTTGGGCTCTTCCGCAGCCAACAAAAATCTCACGACAACCACGACCGAGACTACATCTGTCTATCTCTTAGATAATATCGAGTTTAGCCCGCAATGGTTATTAGATTTGGGTTTACGTTGGGATAAATTTGATACCAAGCAAACCACAAATGCGACTGGCGACTCTATTGAAAATAATACCGACTTCCTGACCTATCAGGCTGGATTAATCTTTAAACCTGTTGAAAATGGTTCTATCTATGCAAGTTATGCGACTTCTGCCAATCCGGTCGGTGTAGATGGCGGGGATGGTTCAGAAGCAATTGGCCAAGCCTATATGGAATTAGATCCTGAAGAGAGCCGTACCTTTGAAATCGGCACAAAGTGGGATGTGTTAAATGAAAGACTGAGTTTAACCGCTGCCGTGTTCCGTACTGAAAAACAAAATACACGGATTCAACTGGATGCTGCTACATATACCAATGGCGGCGAAACCCAAGTAGACGGTCTTGAGCTGGGCGTAAATGGCCAAATTACAGATAAATGGGCTGTATCTGCTGGTTATACTTATCTCGACAGTGAAACTGTGAACCCGGGCCCATCCTGTAACCGTCAAGGGGTATGTACACCTGACAACCCTGCCAAAGGTAAGCAAATGCAGAATGTACCTAAAAATTCTGCAACCCTGTGGACTACCTATGCTGTAACACCTGCTTTAACTTTAGGTGCAGGTGCTGTTGCAATGGATAAAGTTTATGGTGATGCAGCCAATACCAAGTGGGTTCCAGGTTATGTCCGTTATGATGCTATGGCGCGTTATAACGTGAATGAAAATGTTGATTTGCAATTAAACGTCAATAACCTGTCTGATGAACGTTACTTCACCAAAGCTTATGCCTCTCACTATGCCACTGAAGCAGAAGGCCGTAGTGCAGTGTTAGCAGTCAACTTTAAATATTAATTCAATATAACCGCATAGCCTCCTGATGGGGGCTATGTTATTTTTAAAATACGATTATTCAGGGGTTTCTCGTGCTGCATCATATTCCAAATGTACTGAGCAAAGAACAGGTGCAATATTTCCGTGAGGAGATGAATAAGATTGAGTGGGTCAACGGCAAAGTTACCGCGGGTACACTCTCTGCAACGGTGAAACAGAATCAGCAACTGCCTGAAGATCATTCCCTGACCCAGCATTTAAGCACAATCATTCTTGAGTCTCTGGGACAGCATGCTTTATTTTTATCAGCGGCGATTCCACTGGATATTATTCCTCCCCTGTTTAACCGCTATGAAAATAATGAATCTTTCGGCTTTCATGTCGACAATTCGATTCGTCGTATTCGCGGCAGCAATGAACGCCTTAGAACGGATTTATCCTGTACGGTTTTCTTGAGTGAGCCGGAAGAATATGTCGGTGGTGAACTGGTGGTTGAAGACACTTACGGTTATCACGAAGTAAAATTGCCTGCCGGCGATATGATTTTGTATCCATCGACCAGCTTGCATGAAGTCACGCCAATCACTGCCGGTTGTCGAATTGCTTCATTTTTTTGGGTACAAAGCATGATCCGTGATGATGCAGAGCGGCATATGCTGTTTAATCTGGATCAGAGTATTCAAAACCTGAGAATGCAGCTGGGCGATCAGCATGCAGAGGTCATGAAACTGACCAATCTGTATCATAATTTAATGCGTAAATGGGCTGAACTTTAAAAGATGCCCTGACGTCAATGATCTTTGAAAATCATTGGATTTATTTTTTATTAAAATATACTGCGTTATGGCACTATTGAACGTAATAAATAACGAATTATGCCCAAATAGAGAAAATATAAAATACAATATTTAAAATAAGTGAAAATATTTCTCACCACTTGAACTTTATAAGAAAATCTTTATTACCATACGACTAAAATCCATAAAAATAGCAAAAACTTTTCGGGATAAGTGGATTAAACTTTAAATTATAAGTAAGGCATTTAGTGCATTTGGTGAAGCTAAACCACCAATATTTAGACCATATTTCAGGTTTGAACCAGACTGTCACTAAAACCCAATGAATAGACAAAATCTATGCCGCTGACCCACGCACCGCTTTAACCAAGATTACGGTACCCAAGTTAGCATAAGGAGCTCTCTCATGATGTTGGCTGATCCAAGTAAAAAATACCGTCGCATGTATCAACGTGTGGACTTACCAGACCGTCAATGGCCGAACAATGAAATCAACAAAGCGCCAATCTGGATGAGTACCGACCTGCGTGACGGTAACCAAGCGATCTTTGAGCCAATGAACATGGAGCAGAAATTCAAGATGTTCCAGATGTTGGTGAAAATCGGTTTCAAACATATTGAAATCGGCTTCCCGTCAGCATCTCAAATTGACTTCGATTTCACCCGTAAATTGATTGAAGAAGGTCATATTCCAGATGACGTTTATATCGAGGTCTTGGTTCAGGCACGTGATCATTTGATTCAGCGTACCTTTGAATCTTTACAAGGTGCGAAACGTGCCATTGTACATATCTATAACTCTAACTCGCCGACATTCCGCAATAAAGTCTTGAATGTTGATGTTGAGGGTGCAAAACAGTTAGCCATTAATGCTGCACAAAAAGTGAAAGAATATGCCGCAAAACAGCCGGAAACTGAATTCGTATTTCAGTACAGCCCTGAATGTTTTACTGCAACCGAATTAGAAGTCGCGAAAGATGTCTGCGATGCCGTCACTGAAATCTGGGAAGCATCTCCAGAGAATAAAGTGATCTTAAACTTACCTGCAACGGTAGAAGTTTCAGGTCCACACATCTATGCCGATCAAATCGAATGGATGCACCGTAACATTCAGCGTCGTGATGGCGTGATCATTTCAGTTCACTGCCACAACGACCGCGGCTGTGGTATTGCCGCTTCAGAATTGGCAATTATGGCTGGTGCTGACCGGGTCGAAGGTTGTGTATTTGGTAATGGCGAACGTACCGGTAACGTCGACGTGGCTGCGATTGCCTTGAACATGTATACCCAAGGTGTAGCACCAAACTTGGACTTCTCCAACATCAATGAAATCATTGCGACTGTGGAAGAATGTACCGGTTTACCTGTGCACCCGCGTCATCCATATGCCGGTGATTTGGTGTTTACTGCATTCTCGGGTTCGCATCAGGATGCGATCAAAAAAGGTTTCGAGTTCCAGAAAAACGAAGAAATCTGGGATATGCCGTACTTGCCAATCGACCCGAAAGATTTGGGTCGTGACTATGACGCAGTGATCCGTGTCAATTCACAGTCAGGTAAAGGTGGTATTGCTTACTTGTTAGAATCGAACTACAACGTGATCTTGCCGCGTCGTTTACAGATTGAATTCTCTCAGATCGTACAAAAACGTACCGATGAGCAAGGCACTGAAATCAGTGCGACTGAAATCTGGAAGTTGTTCAAAGAAACTTATGTGGATGCTAAAAACGTTCACTATTTTGCGAAAAACTATAAATTGTCGGATGACAATGGCAATCAGGTGATTGAGCTTGATCTTGAAATTGATGGCCAGTCACGTCGTGTTCGTGGTGAAGGCAATGGTCCAATTTCTGCGATTTTGGATGCACTTCAGTTGCCGATTGACGTGGTGAACTATGAAGAGCGCAGCATCAGTTCAGGTGCTCATGCCAAAGCCTTGGCCTTGATCGAACTTCAAGTGAAAGGTACTGGTAAATCTGCCTTTGGTGCCGGGGTACATGACAACATCGTGACCTCTTCCATCGAAGCAATTATTGCCTCGACCAACCGTCTGATTGATCAGGGTGTTTTAAGCACTGATCAGGTGATTGCTGCTGCGGTCTAAACGGCTGTATTAGAATTAGCAATAATTCATAGCACTAAAATGACTTTAGAAGGATACCGGCAAATGGTATCCTTTTATTATTCATACTAAAGATTTAAGGCGAATCCTCCCCGTGTCTTTTCCAGCTGACTCAGTGGGCATTGTTGTCCCACAAAAGTTCCAATTTGAAGAGCCGTTAGAGCTTGAATGCGGTCGCATCCTCCCACGTTTTGAACTGATGGTTGAAACTTATGGCGAACTCAATGCCGATAAGTCCAATGCCATTCTGATTTGTCATGCCCTTTCCGGTCATCACCATGCCGCAGGCTATCATCATGCAGATGATAAAAAAGCCGGCTGGTGGGATTCATGTATTGGCCCCGGCAAAGCCATTGATACTTCAAAATTCTTTGTGGTTTCACTGAATAATATTGGTGGCTGTAGCGGTTCTACCGGCCCGATCTCGCCAAACCCTGAAAATGATAACCGTCCTTATGGCCCTGATTTTCCACTGGTTACGGTCCGCGACTGGGTCAAAACCCAGGCCCTGCTCTCTGATCGTTTAGGGATTGATACCTGGGATGCCATCATTGGCGGTTCACTGGGTGGTATGCAGGCATTGCAATGGTCAGTGGATTATCCAAACCGTTTAAGAAAATGCGTGATTATTGCCAGCGCTCCAAAGCTTTCTGCACAGAATATTGCCTTTAACGAAGTGGCACGTCAGTCGATTTTGTCAGACCCGGATTTCCATAATGGTCGTTATCTGGAAAATGACAGCTATCCAAAACGTGGTCTGATTCTGGCGCGTATGGTCGGTCATATTACTTACCTGTCCGAAGAAGCCATGAAACAGAAATTTGGCCGCGATTTGAAATCAGGCAAATTTATGTATGGTTTCGATGTCGAATTCCAGGTCGAAAGCTATCTGCGTTATCAGGGTGAGCAGTTCAGCCGTAACTTCGATGCCAATACCTATCTGATCATGACCAAAGCGCTGGATTACTTTGATCCGTCGCGTGAATATGAACAGTCGCTTAAAAAAGCCATGGCCAATACCCAGTGCAAATTCCTGGTGGTGTCATTCACGACTGACTGGCGTTTTACTCCTGCCCGCTCACAGGAAATCGTGGATGCTTTAATTAGCAACCATAAACCTGTGAGCTATCTGGATATTGATGCCGAACAGGGTCATGACTCTTTCCTGTTCCCTATTCCGCTCTATGTAAAATCTTTGCGTGCATTCCTGGGTGGTGAAGAACACCTGAAAGCAACACCAAAGGAGGCCGTATAATGCGTATCGATCAACAACTCGCTGAAAAGTGGATCAAGCCCGGTTCTAGCGTACTCGACCTCGGGTGTGGCGACGGTGAACTGCTGGCACAAATGAGTAAAAAGCACGATATTCGTGCATACGGATTAGAAATTGATCAGGAAAAGATTGCAATTGCGGTCAGTCGCGGGTTAAATATCATCCAGCAGGACTTAAACCTCGGTTTAAGCCGTTTTGCCGACCAGTCTTTTGACAATGTGGTCATGGCACAAGCTTTGCAGGCTGTAGATGCACCTGACGTATTATTGCGTGATATGGTGCGTGTGGGGAAACAGGCCATTATTACCTTTCCGAACTTTGCACATTGGAAGACCCGGTCTTTCTTGGCAATCAAAGGGAGAATGCCGGTTTCTGAAGCCTTGCCGTATATGTGGTATAACACCCCGAATATCCACTTATGTACATTTCGTGATTTTGAAGCACTTTGTGCGGAAAATAATATCAAAATTATTAATCGACTCGCTGTGAACGGGAATCAAGAAGATAGTTTGCTAAGCAAGCATCTCCCTAATCTATTTGGTGAAGTCGCAATTTATCGAGTGAGCGCGCTATGAAAAAATTATTATTAAGTACGACGCTACTGGCGGGACTTTTTGGCATGCAAGCCCATGCAGATTATGTTGCACCGAGTCCTTCTATTGCCAGTCAAGCGGCTCAGTATTCCATCATGGATATCAATAGTCTGACCAAAGCGGCGAAAGCCGGTCAGGCTGGTGCACAGTTTTATCTGGCCACCAAATACCAGTATGGTAAAGATATACAAAAAGATGAACGACAGGCCTTTGCCTGGTATAAAGCTGCTGCGGATCAAGGTCTGGCAGTTGCACAGCTGAATGTAGGCCGTATGCTGGCAGATGGTATTGGCACCAGAAAAGATGAAGCGCTGGCACGTCAGTATTTTGAAAAAGCAGCTAGCCGTGGCGATAACCGTGCCAGCTTTAACCTGGCAATGATGGAAGAGAAAAAGAAAAACTATATGGGTGCTTACCAGTGGTATGAACTGTCTACCCGTGATGGCATGCTCGACAATAAAGTGATTACCCTTTCTGAAGGCAAGAAAACAGCATTGGCGGCCAACTTGACCCAGGAACAGATCCGTCAGGCGCGTGACCGTGCCGACAGATGGATTCAGGCACAATAAAGCTGAATGGTATAAATAGCACCTTCGGGTGCTTTTTTATTGCCTACAAACCCGCAATGGCAGTTAAAATAGCACGATTGATATTTAGAGAATGAGTGACACATGGCTTCTACAGATTGGTTATCCCAAGGCACACTGGTATTGGCAAGTAATAACAAAGGTAAAATTGCCGAGTTTGAGAAAATGTTTGCGGAACTGCAACTGCCGGTAGATGTGATTCCTCAAGGTCAACTGAATATCGAAGATGCCATCGAAGATGGCTTAAGCTTTGTTGAAAATGCCATTATCAAGGCACGCCACGCGGCTAAAATCTCAGGTAAACCGGCGATTGCCGATGACTCAGGCATTTGTGTGCCAGTTCTTGGCGGAGCTCCTGGGATCTACTCAGCACGTTATGCCGGTGAACATGGCAATGATGCCGCCAATAATGAAAAACTGCTGGCCAATCTCAAACCCTTACGCCAAGAAGGTGAAGCGATCGAGGGTATGTTTGTTTGTGTACTGGCACTGGTCCAACATGCCGAAGATCCCTTACCACAAGTCTTTCAGGGTATCTGGCACGGGAAAATTCTGGAAGCTGTGCGTGGTGAAAATGGTTTTGGCTATGACCCGTTGTTCTGGTTACCGGAACTCGGAATTTCCAGTGCAGAAATGAGCAAGGAAGAAAAGAATAAAATCAGTCATCGTGGACAGGCGATGCAGCTGTTTAAGAAGAGTTTGGCGAAGTAAGTTTTTGATCTCCTCCCTTTAGTAAAAGGGAGGTTGGGAGGGATTATTCACCTCTCCCCTTGCGAAACAGCGTTTCTCATCTCCTAAAAGTAGAGGGAATCTATAGCGTAGGCATCAACGCATGCACGATTACCCCATATAAGGCAATCAAGATCGCGCTGGCCAAAGTTCCCGAAGCAATATATTTGGCGGAATGGCCTGTTCCCTGATAATGGGTTTCCAGTGCCACAATATTGGCTGCAGGCGGCAATAAAAAGAACATCAGCAGTACCGCATAGGTCAGCGTCTGCTGCGGAATAGGTAAATAATAATAAGCGGCAACACACAGCAAAACCGCAAACAGCCCTCTATAAAAAATCAGTTGCAGACTGCGCATTAAATCAAAGCTGCTGATCCGCACATTGCTCAGCCACATTCCCAGCACACACATGCCACTAAAAGTCACCAGCACTTTATTGGCCTGATACAGCCTCTCTACCCAAGCGACTTGCTGCCACTGACTCAAATCCCAAAATGACAATAAGGCTGCCACTGACAGTGCCACCACTGGTGGTGAGAGCAGTACATTTTTTAAAATATAGCTGCTATCTTGTCTGGCTTCACTGACTGCCATCACCGCACAGACATTGCCAAACAAAGAACCACCGATGTACAGCGCCACCACAGTACTGGTCGCTTGCGGGCCAAAAACTGCCAGTGCAAAAGGAATTCCCAGCCATGCCCCATTTAAATAACTCAGGCATAAGGCACGTAGTTTATTTTTCAAGGTGAAATAAAATAGGGCAAAGAACAGACAGGAACAGAAAAAGCTGAAGGCAATCAGCCACAAACTGCCCTCTTGGTAAAACACCATGTTGTAGATAATCAGTACTGGAATCAGTACTCGGGCCAATAAAGACGCCAAGAGAGGTCGAACTGGTTTTAAATATTGCACCCCCCAATAACCGATCAGAAAAGACAGGAGGGGAAGAATTAAGGCCATGACAATACTGCTGAGATTTCCATATCAAGCTGTATGCTAGCACAGCTTAGTTTTTCTCAAATGATAGAATTTTTGATCTGAGTGATTCATACCCTGCTACTGTTTCGGCAAACTGTCATCAAAGCGTCACCGCGCTGTCATACAAGCCTGCTGAGATAGGTGCATGAAATATAGAGGATAAAATAATGGCAGGATTATCAATTTGGCATGTGCTGATTTTTGCAATTGTGGTGATTTTATTGTTCGGTACATCAAAACTTAAAAATCTGGGTAAAGACGTCGGCGGCGCGATTAAAGACTTTAAAAAATCAGTCAAAGATGAAGAGGCAGAACAAGCTCAGCTTGCAGAGCCACGCACCATTGATGCTCAGGTCAAAACTCCTGAACATTCGGTTAAAAGTTAAGAGTTCGCTATGCTCAATATTGGAATGACCGAGCTGCTGATTTTCGGGATTATTTCGCTTTTGGTTCTTGGGCCAGATAAGCTTCCGGAAGCAGTACGTTTTGTCGGAACATGGTACGGCAAGATCAAGCGTATGGTGAGCAATGTTCAGAATGATCTTGATCGTGAATTGCGCCTGTCTGAGCTACGTGAACAGATGCAGGCTGAAATGCAGCGGATTCAGGAACTGGAGGCCAAGATGCAGGCACAAGTGGCTAATTTGCAGCAGCCGATTGTAAGCGATGAAGTAAAAATAAAATCGCAAGCTGTCCAGCCCTTGCTCAGCTATCAGCCGGTGATACAGCCTGTATCACCCGTGTATTTACCCAAGCCTACAGCAATTCAAACCGTGATTTCCGAACAACGCTATACAGAAATGAAGGTGGCCGTATGACATCCTTGCCGACCACACCAGCCTCCAATGATGCTGCAGCACTGAACCTCGAACAGATGCCGATTACCCAGCATTTGATCATCTTAAGAAAGCATCTGTTTAAAGTGGTTGCTGTCCTGATTGGCCTGTTTTTCTGCTTATTGCCCTTTGCCAATCAGACTTACCAGTGGTTGTCTGAACCCTTACGGGCACAGCTACCTGCCAGCTCAACCATGATTGCCACAGATGTCACTGCAACCTTCATGGCACCTTTTAAGCTGAACTTCTTTGTCGCGCTGATGATCGCGATGCCGTTTATCCTGTATCAGCTCTGGACCTTTATTAAGCCTGCGCTGTATGCCAAAGAAAAGAGCCTGGCCTTGCCACTTTTGATCGGCAGTATCGTGCTGTTTTATACTGGCATCAGCTTTGCATACTTTGTGGCATTGCCCTCAATTCTGCATTTTTTTATCAGTGTTTCGCCTGAAACCGTAGCCCCGATGACCGACATCAACAGTTATCTCAGCTTCTGTTTAAAACTGTTTCTGGTCTTTGGTTTTACCTTTGAAATCCCGATTATTACCCTAGTTCTGATCTTGATTGGCGCAGTTTCAACACAAACCCTGGTCGAGAAACGGCGCTTTATTATTGTCGGCTGTTTCTTTGTAGCAATGTTCGTGACCCCACCGGATGCCCTGTCGATGATCATGCTGGCTGTCCCGATGTGGCTGCTGTTTGAACTGGGTTTGTTGGCAGGAAAACTGATTGAAAAGCGTCGTTTAACCGATCAATAATAACAAGAATCCAAAAACAAAAAGAATCGTATTTAACTCAGGCAGCCTTGGCTGTCTTTTTGTTTAAATTTACACCAATATATTGATTTATTTAACTTTATTGAAATATAGACTTAACCATTTTGTCATACTTTAGGTCTAATTTGTTCATAACTTTATAACCAAGCCTTTTTTGCTAGGAACTAAAAATGACATACCAAACACCCTATCATGAAGATCAAGAGCTAGATAATAACAACTCAAATAACATGCACTTTCGTGATATTTTAGAGCAGCGTATTTCTCGTCGTAGCTTAATTAAAAAAACAGCTAGTGGCGCTGCAGCATTGGCTTTGGCTTCTAGCCTGACCGCATGTAGCGATGACGATGATAATGCAAATATTGGGGATGATGAGAACAAACCAACTCCTCCAGCGGACAACAATGTACGTCCAGAAAAATTAAGCTTTAGCCCGGTGAAGAAAAACCTGGATGACTGGGTTACTGTTCCTGAAGGCTATACAGCCACTGTCCTCTATGCAATGGGTGACTCGATTCATCCACTTTACCCAGACTGGAATGATAGCGAGGTTCCATCGGGTCCAAGCTTTCAATTCCGTGCGGGTGACTGCCATGATGGTATGAGCTATTTTGGTTTAAGCACTAAAACTGGCCGTTATGAGGAAAATGCATCTGAGCATGGCCTGCTGGTGATGAACCATGAATACATCAATCAAACTTTTTTACACCCTAAGGGTGCAACTAAAGTAGATGGTCGCCGTCCAGAAGATGAAGTCATTCGTGAAGTGAATGCACATGGTGTTTCAATTGTGCATGTTAAGAAAAATACAGAGTCTCAGGCTGTTGAAATTGTAAAATCATCTCCCTTTAACCGCCGTATTACGGCTTCAACAGTGATGGATTTTGCTGGGCCGGTAACGACCTCTCCATTAATCCACACAGCTTTCTCTCCTAACGGTCGTCAAACTCGCGGTACACAAAATAACTGTGGTAATGGCTATACACCATGGGGTACATATTTAACTGCCGAAGAAAATTTTATTGGTTATTTCCAACGTTCAGGAACAGACCAGTATGCAGCACGCACTGAAGCTGAAAAAATAGCACTTAAACGTTATGGCTTAGGTTTAGAGATTTCTTATCAAACTGAAAAAAATGCCGACGGTACAGTTAAACGTGATGAGAAAGGCAGCATCATTTATATTAAAGATGCCTTTGGTGAAAAAATCCCTGAACTGGATGACCAAGGCCGCACTATTTATTTAGATAAATCTTCTCGTTATGCCTGGGAAACAGCGCCAGCAAGTCTTGAATCACAAGATATGTATGACCGTTGGTCAGCGGACGTTACTAAGGCGTCAGCAAGTCAAGACTATCGTAATGCACCGAATACCTTTGGCTGGATTGTAGAGATTAATCCATTTGATAGTCGCTCAAACCCAGTAAAACGTACAGCTTTAGGTCGTTTTGCGCATGAAGACTGTCGTGCTAGCCGTGCCGTTGAAGGTCAACAGTTTGCCTTCTACATGGGCGATGACTCACGTGGTGAATACATTTACAAATTTGTCTCTGATGCAAAATGGGATCCAAAAGATATCAATACCGGCTACCGTGCTGGTGACAAATATATGAATAACGGTAAGTTCTATGTGGCCAAGTTCAATGCAGATGGAACTGGTCAATGGATTGAACTTGCTCATGGTAAAAACGGTTTAACTGCACAAAATGCAGTATATCCATTTAGCTCTGATGCAGATGTATTAACTTTTGCACGTTTAGCAGGCGATGCCGTTGGTGCAACGAAGATGGACCGCCCTGAATGGGTAGCTGTTAACCCAGAGAATGGTGAGGTCTACGTTACCCTGACCAATAACAGTAACCGTGGCAATAACTCGGCACAACCTGTTGATGCTGCCAACCCACGTAATTACTCAGATCCTGAAGGCGGTAAAGGTAATGTGAATGGCCATATTATTCGCTTTAAAGAGGAAAATACCGCATCAGAAAGCTTTGAATGGGATATCTACTTGTTCGGTGCTGAAGCATCGATGGATGCCAATATCAACCTGTCTGGCTTAAATGATAATAATGATCTGTCTTCACCAGATGGTATGTGGTTTGACCCTCGCGGTGTACTCTGGATTCAGACTGATGACGGCGCTTATACAGATGTAACCAACTGTATGATGCTGGCAGCATTACCTGGACAAGTTGGTGATGGTGGTGTAGTAACAACCTCTAATGGTCAAGCAACAATTGCTGGTGCCAAAGTGACCGATGAAAATCTACGTCGCTTCCTGACCGGTCCAGTAGAGTGTGAAATCACTGGTGTCACCATGACACCGGACTACAAAGCAATTTTCATCAACGTACAACATCCGGGTGAAGATTCTAAAAAATTTGATGCTCCAACCAGTAACTGGCCTGCCAGCCAAACAGATCGTTCGAACAAGACAGCACGTCCACGTTCAGCAACTGTTGTGATTACGCGTAATGATGGAGGCACCATTGCTAGCTAAGTAATTTTTTGTCTAACTTCAAAAATTTAGATAATTTTTTAAAATGCCGACATCTGTCGGCATTTTTTTATTCCATTATTTTTGCAGAGCAATGATTTTCTCAATGGTATGACCTGCGGTTGCACCTTGTTGTGACTTTTCAATCCAGTGCCATTGTTGAGGCTGCATTCTCAAAAAATTGGAACAGCGCGTGCCATAGGCTGGGCTTTGAATAAATGTCGAAGACAGCAGATGTTCCATTTCAATCGAAATCCCTGTTTCGGGTAGTAGTTCAGGAATCACTTTACGTTCATCTTCCAGAATATCCCACACGGCATAACAGAGATCCGACTCAGGTATATCGGGATGCTGCATCATGGGCAGGAATTCCTGGGTAAAGCGCTTGCGTAAGTGACGGGTCTTTTCCCAATGCTCAGTCAGCAAACCATTGGATACCACATATACACCGTGCGCCAACACTTGCGCTGCTTCACCACGGTTGCTCATATAGACCGCCTGCTCTCGATCACCGACAAACAGGTTAAAGCCTGCATAGTCACATTGCTTTTTTTCCAGTTCCTGGGCAAACCGAATTGGTGTTAATTCAGCTTCAAGAAAATCCTGAAGAATATGACCGCGTGAAGTCGGATAAGACTTTTGGTCCTGCCCATCTCTAAAATTGGTAATCACCGCCCATCTTCCTGCCGCCGTCACTCCCATCCAGGTGCCGCCTGACTGCAGATCCTGTCCGGCAATAATCGGACTATTTTCCCATTCATGCAGTGCCTGTGTAGGCCGCTGATAGAATTCATCCCGGTTCGAAATCAGACATAACGGGGCCTGATCTAGAACCCGCCACGCCAATGCCACGATACACATAATTTACGCTCTCGATCTTTACACATTGAATGTACAACATTTTTCTTTGCTTTAAGCTAAAATCTGTGCAAAACAGAATCACAAGGAACAGGAATGCTAACCTATCCCAATATTGATCCCGTCGCGATTTCGCTCGGGCCCTTACAAGTCCACTGGTATGGACTGATGTACTTACTGGCATTTTTATTTGCCTGGGGATTGGCGACGTTTCGCGCCAAACAACGTGGCTGGACACCGGATATGGTGTCTGACCTGATTTTCTTCGGTGCACTCGGTGTGATCATTGGTGGCCGTGTCGGTTATGTCTTCTTCTACGGTTTTTCCCAGTTCCTGGCCGATCCTTTATGGCTGTTCCAGATCTGGACCGGCGGTATGAGTTTCCACGGCGGTTTCCTCGGGGTCATTCTGGCCATGTTGTGGTGGTGTAAGAAATATAAGATGACCTGGTTCCAGACTCTGGATTTTATCGCACCTTGCGTACCGACAGGCTTGATGTTTGGCCGAATTGGTAACTTTATTGGTGGCGAACTGTATGGCCGTCAGGTCACCGACCCAAACTTTGCCTGGGGCATGATCTTTCCGACCGATCCCCTGCAACTGGTGCGTCATCCATCTCAACTCTATCAGGCGCTGTGTGAAGGCCTGATCCTGTTTATTGTCTTATGGTGGTTCAGTTCCAAGCCTCGTCCACGTATGGCAGTTTCTGCGCTGTTCCTGATCGGTTATGGCCTGGCACGTTTTGTGGTTGAATTCTTCCGTGAGCCGGACAATGGTCAGCTGTTTATTGGCTGGATGAGCAAAGGACAATTCCTGAGCCTGCCAATGATCCTGATTGGCTTGTGGATGATGTGGTATGCCTACCATAAGAAAATATATGATTGGGGTTCAAACAAAAATAGCTAAGAAAATCGCGTAATTTAGCGAGGCAAAGGCCTCGCTTTTTTATACTCAAAATATGCTAAAGTGCCGATTATCTCTTCTATTCTTTCATTATTATGCTTGAGTTCTGGTTTAATCCGCAGGTATCTGTTCTCAAAAAACTGTTGATCTTTATTGTGATTGCAGCGACAGCTGCAGGCTTGTACTGGATGGAACCACTGCCCTTAGATTCGATTTTGATGTTTGTCGGTACCGGCATCATTTTTCTGATTTGTCGTTACTGCAAAATCCACTTTGCCAGCAAAAACCCGACCGGTTTGCTGTATAGATTACTGACCTGGATTCCAATTGCCTTATTGATTGCTTTAGTTTTTATGAATATGCAACAGGGCGAAATCCTGATTCCGGGTGCACAAGGCATTGCATTTATGGCACTGGCGATTTGCCTATTTTCACCATTGTCGCTGCTCAATCAAAACAAATCAGATTCGGGTTCACCCCATGCTTGAATTTTGGTATTCCGAACGCTGTAGCCGTCAAATCAAACTCATCGTCATCATCGCGACCTGTATTTTGATTTATACAGCATCAACTGTAGCCCAGTTAGATCCAGTATTTGTTGGGGTGAGTTTAGTGATTGGAATTGTCATGCATTTACTGCACCATTTCCGTCTGAAAATTTCGAAATCCAATCCCTATGCAAATGGCTTTAGCGCCTTGAGCCGGGTCATTCCCATCATTGCCTTAATTACCCTGTTTGGCTATTTGCCCGAACAGCGCCAGCAATGGGGTAAATTTGCCTTGGGTCTGCAATGTCTTGGCTTTGCCGCGATTGGATTATTTATCGTTTCAATCTATGAAAGCCGTGCGAAGCGTTTTGAGGACTGATCACTTCGCAGTGTTTTCTTAGAAGTAAGTTTCCAGACGATAATAACTATAAGTCACGTTTTTATTGCGATAAACCGCATGATCTCGCTGTTTAAAATCCGATACCCAGGCACTACCTGAATAAGCCGCGATATGTCCATATTTATGGCCCTGAGTACGGTCAATAATATAGATATCGCCTTTTTTCGGCCGATCAAAAGAAGCATTAATTTTCTTATAGCCCAGCTGCATCAGGGTACTTCCCCAATCTGCCGCTGCGACCGGATGATTCACAATTTTCGCACCCGAGGATTGCAGACCGACACGAATACTGCGCGCACATTTCTGTGTACTGGTATTTCGGGTAATGCCTTGCAGATAACTGGTAAATTTCTCGATATTGATACGATGGCCATTGCTTACGCCTGAAGCGTTACGGACAGTAGCTTGCTGGGATGACTTTTTAGGTCTTTGCTCCGATTGGGAACGCACCATGATATTCGCTTGGACAGGAGCATGTACTTCGCTCATGTTTACTTGATGATCATAGATCATGCCTTACCAACCGCTCCTCGCCTGTAATTTAGGCTTTCATATTGTTAACAAGCCGAGAATACTAGTCGTTTAAATGTTATCTTTCACATTAAAAATGTAAATAAATTTGTCTATTTTTGCGGCATTCAAATTAAGCCGTTCTTTCTAATACAGTTACAAAACCCATCATCTTTGCAAAAAAAATGTAAAGCAAAGCCAATTCCAATGCCTTGCAAAGCTTTTTCAGCCTGAAATACGCAAAATGAGTCCTTATCTTTTTCTACTCAAACGTGTGGATTTAATCTGTAGCTCGGCCATTTTCAGATAACATTTCACCACATGATTACATCATTTTGAGCTTTACCGCCTGTATTACACTGATGCGGCATTTTTAAACCTTGAACTAAACTTTAAATATTGAACTAAACAGAGAAGAAAAATGAGTCAGACTTTAAGTACCGTTTCAAATTTTAATTTAGAACAATATTTAAGTACCTGGTATGACATTGCACACTTGCCGATGAAGCACCAACCTGAAGACAGCACCGATATTTCTGCTGTCTATAGCTTGAATGAAAATGGCAAGGTTCGGGTTCAGAACCGTTGTCTGGATGGTTATGGCAAACTGGATGAAGCCATTGCTGAAGCGACCATTATCGATGCAGAACATGCCAAGCTTGAAGTCAGCTTTTTACCTGAAGGCCTGCGTTGGATTCCGTTCACCAAGGGTGATTACTGGGTATTAAAAATCGATCCAGATTATCAGACCGCGCTTGTAGGCGAACCGAATAAAGAATATTTATGGCTACTGCATCGCGGTACCAGTCTGGATGAAACCATTCAACGCGAATATTTAAGTTATGCAGAATCCTTGGGATATGATCTGTCTGATCTGATTCATACAGTTCATACGGGCAATAAAACCGCTTAAGTCTTTTTAGCAATGAGCACCCTTTTTGGGTGCTTTTTTACATTTAATGCAATATCAGAAATATTAGAAAAAAATGTTATGATGCATTCAATTCAATTTGCCCAGCTCAACAGAAAACGGCTTTATCTGAGATAGACTTTTTTTTCTGAAAAAAGGTAATTTAAACAAATTTTTAAGAGAGACCTATGCGCCAATATCTTGACCTTTTACAACATATCCTCGACAACGGCGGCGATAAAGGCGACCGTACCGGCACAGGGACACGTTCGGTATTTGGTCATCAGATGCGCTTTGATCTTTCCCAAGGTTTTCCTTTACTCACCACCAAAAAAGTTCATTTCCGTTCTATCGTGATTGAACTGTTGTGGTTCCTGAAAGGCGATACCAATGTTCAGTATTTAAAAGACAATAAAGTCTCGATTTGGGACGAATGGGCGACCGCAGAACAGACTGCGCGTTTTGGCCGTCCTGAAGGCGAATTAGGCCCAGTGTATGGTCACCAATGGCGTAATTTTGGTGCCAGTAAAAATGCAGACAATAGCTATAACCAGGACGGTTTTGACCAGATCAAATGGTTGATCAATGAAATTAAAACCAATCCAAATTCGCGCCGTCTGATTGTATCGGGCTGGAACCCGAATGAAGCGGGTCAGGTCGCATTACCACCTTGCCATACCCTGTTCCAGTTCTTTGTGCACAATGGCAAATTGTCTTGTCAGTTGTACCAGCGCAGTGCCGATGTATTTTTGGGTGTACCATTTAATATTGCCAGCTATGCTTTGTTGACGCATATGATCGCGCAAGTCTGTGATCTGGAGGTCGGTGACTTTGTCTGGACTGGTGGCGATACTCATTTGTACAGCAACCATTTTCAACAGGCACAGTTACAGCTCAGCCGTGAGCCATTAGGCCTCTGTCAATTAAAACTAAATCCGGAGATCAAAGACCTGTTCGATTTCAAATTTGAAGATATCGAAATTGTCGGTTATGAATCTCATCCAGGAATTAAAGCCCCTGTCGCTGTTTAATTTTCTTTATTATAAAATTCCCTCTCCTCCTCGGAGAGGGCTAGGGAGAGGCCTTTTACCACGCGTGAATCGCCAACTCCTTTCAAAATATATTCCCGGCCCTAAAGCGTGAAGGCAATCAAGATAAATTGTGAACCTCTCCTTCGTACCAGTAAAAAATTACACGAAGGGCTTTGGGTTTGATGAGAAGGATCAATACATGTCATTTCAAGATTTAGAAGTTGTACACGTCGTCGCCATCGATCAGCAGCGTTGTATCGGCAAGGGCAATGACCTACCTTGGCATATCTCTGCCGACCTGAAACACTTCAAGGAAATTACCCAAGGCGGTGTGGTGGTGATGGGTCGCAAGACACTAGAGTCGATGGGACGTAATCTACCTAAACGGGTGAACTGGGTCATTACTCGTGATCCAAACTGGGCATTTGCAGGTACCAAAGTCGCTTATAGCATTGAAGATGCACTGAGCCAAGCCGTGGCAGATGTGAAAGCTTCAGAAAAGCCTGAAACCATTTTCATCATTGGTGGCGGTGAAATCTTTAAACAGACCATGGAGATCACAGACCGTCTAGAACTGACGCATGTCGAACTGGATGTACAGGGCGATGCCTATTATCCAGCGATTCCAGCAGAATTTAAAAAAGTCGCTGCCGAGCAACATATCGACGACAAAACCGGCATTGCTTTTGAGTTCGCAACCTACAGAAAATAAAACCTATTTCTCATGAAAAAGTGATGATGCAGGGACGCGAATACATCTCCAGACATTGGAGTCTGTGGCTACTGGGCAGCCTGTTTACTTTATTCGTCCTTCTGTCGAGCCTGTGGTTCAGCCTGATGCTCTGGGTTCATCAACCCCTCGGAAAAATCGGCAGCTTGATGCTGATTGGACTCTGGCTGACCTTTGCGCTGGTCGTTCTCGGGATTTATTTCACCCGGCATCTGATCTCCCGCCAAGTGGATAGCGTTCTTTATCTTCTGGCCTTTTTATTCTGTCTGCTGGGATATTTCAGTCTGGAAGCGCGTCAGGATCGAGAGTGGAATCCTGAGGGTTCCCAGCTTCTGCATTATGAGCAGCAAGGCGATCAGGTTACCTTACACAATATCCGCAACTTTGACTGGCAGGCCGATGGTCGCTATATCGAACGCTGGGAAAGCCGCAGTTTTGATCTGAATCAGATTACTGGCGTGAACATCATTACTTCCTACTGGATGGGGCCTAAAATTGCCCATACCCTGGTCAGCTTCGATTTTGCCAATCAAAAGCCACTCACCTTCTCGATTGAAATTCGCAAGGAAAAGAATGAAGAGTTTTCAGCGATTGGTGGCTTTTTCCGAAAATATGAACTGAGTCTGGTCGCATCGGATGAAAAGGATATTGTCTATACCCGTAGCAATGTCCGTGGTGAACAGGTCTATTTTTTCCCAGTCAAAATGCCGCAAGCTCAGGCTAAAGCGCTATTCAAGGAATATCTGCGTCAGGCCGATGAACTGGCCCAAAAGCCAAAATGGTACAATACCCTGACCAGTAATTGCACCACACTAGTCTTTGATATGGTTCAGGCGATATCGCAACAACAGCTACCCTCAGATTACCGGTTGCTTGCCTCCGGCTATTTACCGAATTATCTCTATGATCTTAAAGTACTGGAACAGTCTTGGGATATGCACACCTGGTATCAACGGGCACATGTCAATCCACGGGTAGAACGCACCGCTAATCTCTCCAGTCAGGACTATTCACGCCTGATCCGGCAGGGCCTACCAAAACCCGACATGCAATAACTGTGTAGCAAATCCACTTCAATAAAGATACAAAATCAACTGGAACCTTGATCATTTTTTTGTTTATATACAAACAGCTAGTCAATGATCAGAGTATCTCTCATGCTAAAAAAATTAACTGCAATCGCGATTCTAGGCTCGGTTTTAACGGTCATGGGCTGCGAAACTGTACCCAATACAGCCACGACACAAACCGCGAATCATTTACAACTTTTGCAAAATCGTATCTGGATTGCAACCCAGATTGGCAATACTGAAATCAAGACGGTGCCAACCGCACGCAATGTTCCGAGTCTGCAATTTGATGCCAGTACCCAGCGCGTTTCAGGTTCAGATAGCTGTAACCGGATTATGGGCAGCTACACAGCAGCAAAAGACACGCTGACCCTGAGCCAGATGGCCACTACCCGTATGGCCTGTATGAACAACGATCAGCTTGATCAGAAATTTAATGAAGCTTTAGCCAAAGTGACTCATTATCAAGTGTTTGGTAAAACCTTAAAATTACTGGATCGCCATGGAAATCTCTTGATCCAGCTGGAAAGTGCTGTTCAGCCGCGTTAATACTTCCCTACAAAAAGCCTGTATGGACAGGCTTTTTTATCTTTCATACTGATGAGCTGGAATTTAACCATCAGCCCGATTGAGTTATTTAATTGAATGAGGAATCAACCATGCAACAGGCACTTTTCGGTGGGGGATGCTTTTGGTGTACTGAAGCCGTATTTTTACAGATTCAGGGAGTTCAGCAAGTCGTCAGCGGTTACGCAGGTGGGCACACAACTCAGCCAAACTATGATGATGTCTGTGGTGGCAATACCGGCCATGCCGAAGTCATTCTGATCGATTTCGATGAAAACCAGATTAACTATAACCAATTGCTCGATGTCTTTTTTGCGACCCATGATCCAACCACATTAAACCGTCAAGGCAATGATGTCGGCACCCAGTATCGTTCTGTGATTTATTATCTGAATGATGAACAGCAGCAACAGGCGCAGCAGGCGATGGATGCCCTGAAAGCCGATGGCATCAATGTGGTAACTGAACTGAGCCCTGCCCCGACTTTCTATCCGGCGGAAGACTATCATCAAAACTTCTTTGCCAAGAACCCGACCCAGGGCTATTGCAATTTTGCCATTCCGCCAAAATTGAATAAATTACGCAGCAAATTTACGACCTTGCTAAAAACTCATTAAGATTCATGAAAAATGGGCATAAAAAAAGCGACTGCAATCAGTCGCTTTTTTTATTACCTGAATCTTAGTTATCGGTTGCAAAAGCAATATCGCTGAGTCCGGCTCCACTCGCACGCGACATGACTTGCGCCACTGAGTCATAACGTGATTCTTTATCCGCTTTCAGCACAATGGTCGGCTGACGTTCAGCTTGGCCCGCTTCATTAAAACGGGTTTCAAGTTGTTCTAGCGTCAGTACATCACCATTCCAAGCAATGTCACCTTTGGCATTGATACTGATCGTGACATTTTCAGGCGGCAGATCGATAATCTCCGCAGTGGTTTGTGGCAAGGTTAATGGAATTGATGGGTTCGCAACGGTCGCTGTCACCAGAAAGATGATCATCAATACCAACATAATGTCGATGAGGGGAATGAGGTTCATCTCATTCATGCCTACATCGTTGTCTTCACCCAGTTGAAAAGCCATTAAACTTGACCTCCCACGAAACTCTGTTGTGTTACTTTTTCATCAGACTTTTTTGCAGCAGATTCCTGTTGCAGCATGGTATCAATCAACAGACCATGTGCCTGATCTTGTAATTCATGAGCCAAGCCACGATTAGCACGGACACAGATGTTATAAGCCAGTACCGCAGGAATCGCGACTGCCAGACCTAAGCCAGTCATAATCAACGCTTCACCGACTGGGGTTGCCACTTGTGCCAGACCTGCCTGACCACTTTTACCAACAGCAACCAGCGCATGGAAGATACCCCATACCGTACCGAATAAACCGACAAATGGAGAGATCGATGCGATGGTACCCAGAACTGATACACCTTTTTCGGCATTGGCTTTTTCTGCTGAAATCTGGCGTAACAGCGCCTGTTCTGCCACTGCTTTACGCTGTTCAAAGCCCAAAGGAGCCAGCTTGGTTTTCAGTTTTTCCAATGCTTGAGATAACTGAGCATAGGCAATCTGTTTCAGTTGGCGAGTGCCCATCAAACGCAGCACAAAAATGGTCCATGTCGCAATCGACATTGCCAATAACACGAAATACAGCGTTTTACTGACTGCATCAGCGTGTTGCCAATAAACTGAAAAGTTCATATTCGAACTCCTAATGGGTGAGCCGTTATTTAACCTGAAAATCGAAAGGCTGTTCCACACGGGTTGGATAAGCCACACCATTTTCAACATATTTAGTGAGTTGTGCACGACGTACCGCGGCTTCTACTTTGCGCGTTACTGCCGGGCTACAACTTGAATTTCGTGCAGTTGCAGAAACCACTTTACCCTGCTCATTCGC
Organism: Acinetobacter endophylla; assembly: GCF_053543775.1. Lineage (NCBI taxonomy): Bacteria > Pseudomonadati > Pseudomonadota > Gammaproteobacteria > Moraxellales > Moraxellaceae > Acinetobacter > Acinetobacter endophylla. Next base: position 122,968 of record NZ_JBLVOM010000232.1, read on the forward strand.
TGAAACATCTACTACCAGTGAACAGGCTGATTTTAATTCACCTGCAGAGAGCGAGACTTTGGGTGAACGCTGCCAGGACACGCCCCCACCAATCGATACACTTTTCGGGGATGGCGGCGCAGCAGGTGCTGGCGGTGCCACAGGCGCAGGTGGCGCGACTGGAGCAGGTGCCGGTTTAACTTTAGTTTCAGTGACCACTGTCGGTACAACCGGACTTGGGGTTGGTTTTGCTTCAACTGGCGGTGCTTTAACCACTTTTGGCTCTTCAGCCTTTTTCACCTGCTCGATTTTTTCTACTTTTTTCGGTGGTGGTGGCAGCGGTTTATCGACAATTTTGACTTCTTTTGGCTTAGGCGGCTCTTTTTGTGGCTCGGCCTTCGGCTTTGGCGGTAAAGGTTTTGGCGCTTCCTGGAGTTTTACAAAGCGCACTTTTAAGGGTTGCTTATCAATGGGTGCCAGCTCAGGTGCTTTCATCTGGCTGATCGCATATAACACACCCACATGCCCAACCAGTACAGCCGCCACGATAGAGATGACTTTCTTTTTCATCTGATTTGGCGGTGTAGGCATTTGGGGCGCAGCAACTTGACTCATTAAATCTATTACCTTGAGGAGATGATGTGGAACAAACTATCAAGCTCATCGGTTAGCACAATTAAAGTATGCCAATAATAAATGAGAAGTGTTTTCATTTGCAACCGCTAATCCTTCCTTTGACTGACTTTTTTGCATCAAAACAAAAAAGGCACACTAAAAGTATGCCTTTTTAAAACTCAATGCAAGTCTTATTGGAACACGACAGTCTTGTTGCCATCGACAATAATACGGTCTTCCAAATGCCATTTTACCGCACGGGCCAATACATTACGTTCCACATCCTGACCGAGTTCACGTAACTGCTCAACGGTAAAGTCATGGTTCACGCGCTCCACATCCTGCTCGATGATCGGACCTTGATCCAGATCAGCAGTCACATAGTGTGCAGTTGCACCAATCAGCTTCACACCTTTTTCATAGGCCTGTTTGTACGGATTGGCACCTACGAAAGCTGGCAGGAAAGAATGGTGAATGTTGATCACTTTCATTTCCCACTTGCTGACAAATTCTTCATCCAGAATCTGCATATAACGCGCCAGCACCAACAGGTCATTGCCTTGCATCAACTGGTCGATTTCTGCATAAGCTTCAGGTTTGTTGTCTTTGGTCACCGGCACAACTTCGAATGGAATGCCAAAATTTTCAACTGCTTCGCGTAAAGTCTCGTGATTCGATACTACTTTGGTAATTTCACAAGGCAGACCACCACGCGCATGACGCCATAACAGCTCAAGCAAGGCATGATCGACTTTAGACACCAGAATACCGACTTTTTTCACATCACTGACCAGAGCCAGACGCCATTGCATGCCATAGCGTTCTGCCACATTCGCTGCAAAAGTCTGGATAATACTTTCTTTACGACTTTGAAGATTATCTAATTCAAATTCAACGCGCATGAAGTAACGTCCGCCCTGCGCTGCTGTCGCATATTGGTCAAGCGCAGTAATGTTGGCACCTTGATGATACAAGAAGCTCGAAACAGCCTGCACGATGCCCGGCTTGTCTTCACAAGTAATCAATAAACGTGCGGTGTTAGCAGTCGTCATATTCATGTTGGTTTAAGTCACTAATCAGTTAAATTAAAAATAAGCCGAGTATTCTAGCGCGTTTCTTGGATATTCTGAATAGTTTGTTCAGATTCAGAATCTTTAGATGACGACAGGCTGGCAAAAAGTTCCGAAGAGCCCAAACTACTCAATAAACCTTCATAGGTTTGACGACTTTCACCACGTAAATACGCCCCTTCCAGGAATACCATTTGACGGAGTGCCTGCCAGACCCATTTTTCTTCCAGCGTATTGGAATCGGTTAAATGACCTGACATATACAGGAAGTTGGTCCAGTTGGTCAGTACAATCCACAGGTTAATGATCAGGGCTTCAATTTCTGAATCGGTCATGTCCATCAGGCCTGCATTAACAAAGCCTTTATAAATTTTCTGGCCCTGCTGCATCACCTGTCCGGCAAAGCGTGGATACATCTTGCGAAAATCTTCGTTATTTTCTACCAGATGATAGACATCACGATGCAGGAAACGGTAAGCCCATAACTGGCTGCTCAGCACCTGAAAATAATGCACCTTATCATTGGCATCCAGTGCACGGTCATCCGGCAGCGCCAGCATTTCCAGGGTCTGATGCTGGTACTGTTCCATCAATTCTTTAATAATTTCATTTTTATTGCGGAAATGATAATACAGGTTACCCGGGCTCATGCCGAGTTCAGCCGCAATGTGATTGGTGGTTACCGATCGTTCGCCACGCTCGTTAAACAGCTGCAAACTGAGCTGCAAGATACGCTCTTTAGTTTTTAAGGTTTTGGTTTGGGACATCCTAAAATAACCATTCAGTTCATGCATTAGCAGGCTAACACACAAAGTCACTTGACTAATTAGAGTATTTGCTCTAAAAATTAATTAATCGATTTTTGAATAATGGTAGTGCGGCATGAACAGTCACACAAAAACAACATCAATGACACCACATTTTTTTGATAGCCAATATCTGAATGAAGTCTTGGCGCAACAAAAACACGCTTACTTACACTACCCTCTGCCGACTGCAAAGGAACGTATCGATCGTTTAGCTCGACTTAAGCGTATCTTAGTTAAGTATCAAGATCAATTTGCTGATGCAATTAATCAGGACTATGGTAACCGTTCCATTGGGGAAACCAAGATTGGTGAACTGCTCACCTGTCTGGAACATATCAAATATTACAGCAAAAACCTGACCCGATGGATGAAACCTTCCAAGCGTCATGTCGGCATTATTCATCAGCCGGCAAAAGCCTGGGTACAATATCAGCCTTTGGGCGTAGTCGGAATTATCGCACCGTGGAACTATCCGCTGTTGTTGTCGATTGGCCCTTTGATTTGCGCACTAGCGGCCGGCAACCATGCCATGATCAAAATTTCCAGTGCATCCGCTGCTTTTGGTGAAGTTCTGGAAAAAGCCCTGGCTGAAGCCTTCCCTAAAGAATTGGTCGCTGTGGTGAATGGTGGTGGTGTGATTTCAGATGCTTTCTGTCGTTTGCCTTTCGATAAACTGATTTTCACTGGCTCAACTGCAGTCGGTAAAACCGTCATGGCAGCCGCTGCCGAAAATCTGGTTCCGGTGATTCTGGAACTGGGCGGTAAATCGCCGGTACTGGTGCATCCATCGATTGATCTGCGCGATGTCGCGCAGCGGATTGCGGTGGGTAAACTCTGGAATGCCGGTCAGACCTGTGTAGCTCCGGACTATATGTTCTTGCCTCGCGGGAAAACTGCCGAGTTCATTGATCACTTTAAAGCCTGTGTCGAAAGTATGTATCCGGATATCACCCATAATCAGGATTACACCTCGATTATTAATGTCAAACAATATAACCGTCTGCAAGGCTATCTGGATGATGCGCGTGAACAGGGTGCGCAAGTCATTGAAATTAATCCGCGTAGTGAAAACTCGGCTGATCTGCGCAAGATTGCACCGACCATCGTGACCAATGTCACCCCGATGATGCAGATCATGCAGCATGAAATCTTTGGCCCACTGTTACCGATCATGGAATATGATCAAATTGACGATGTCATCGACTTTATTAATAGCCGTCCGCGTCCACTTGCTTTATACTACTTCGACTTTGATCAGGCGCGTGCCGATTATGTCGCACAGCGTACCCATTCAGGGCATTTCGGGCAAAATACGGTACTGACCCATGTTGCGCAGGATGATCTACCATTTGGGGGTGTCGGTGCATCAGGTATGGGTAAATACCATGGCCCAGAAGGCTTCTTCAGTTTGTCGCATGAACGCTCAGTAATGTCGAATCCAAAGCTGTACAGCTTGAAATACATTCTGCCACCGTTCAATAAACCGATTCACAAGCTGATTTCGAAGACACTTCTCCGCTAAATGATCAAGGCATGAGCTATCGATATAGTTCGTGCCGCGTTTTGACGAAAATCGCTTGTCTTTTAAGCGCATTTTTGATATAAAACGCCCCTTGAATGATTTCAATCCGTTTATTTTTGACTGGCCATACAGATTTGCTGTTGGCTAAATCAATGGAGTTACACCATGTCTAAGGTTTGCCAAGTTACCGGCAAGCGTCCAGTCGTTGGTAACAACGTCTCACACGCCAACAACAAAACTAAGCGCCGGTTCGAGCCGAACCTGCACCACCACCGTTTCTGGTTAGAAAGCGAAAAACGTTTTGTACGTCTTCGTTTAACCACTAAAGGTATGCGTATTATCGACAAATTGGGCATTGAAAAGGTTGTTGCTGACCTACGTGCTCAAGGTCAAAAGATCTAAGGAGTCTGAACCATGCGTGATAAAATTCGCTTAGTTTCTTCAGCTGGTACAGGTTATTTCTATACCACGACTAAGAACAAACGTACTATGCCGGAAAAAATGGAAATCAAAAAATTTGATCCAAAAATCCGTCAACACGTAATCTTCAAAGAAGCTAAAATCAAATAATTTTAGTTTCTTTAAAAAAACGACCTTTGCGGGTCGTTTTTTTTTGCACTTTTTTTATCCGACTTGATAAACTTTCTGCATGTTTTGGCACTTTTTGTGCTTATTTCCCAGCAAACCTAGCTAAAGGAGTATTTAGTGCCACATGACGTAGAGCTCATTATATTACTGGCTGTTGGTTTTGGCTTAGCTTTGGTCTTTGGCTATCTCGCTGCACGGTTACGTCTTCCCCCTTTGATCGGTTACTTAATTGCCGGCATTCTGATTAGTCCCCATACACCCGGTGTGGTCGGTGATATTCATCTGGCCAACCAACTGGCAGAACTTGGCGTCATGTTCCTGATGTTTGGTGTCGGAATGCATTTTTCCCTGAACGATCTGATGCAGGTCCGCCGGATTGCCCTGCCCGGGGCCATTTTACAGATTGCAGTTGCCACCTTGCTCGGGGTTGGAGTTTCGATGCTGTGGGGCTGGAGCTTTGGCTCAGCACTGGTCTTCGGCCTAAGCCTGTCTTGTGCCAGTACCGTGGTTCTACTCAAAGCCCTTGGTGATCGTGGCTTACTGGATTCAATCAATGGCCGAATTGCTGTTGGCTGGTTGCTGGTCGAAGATCTGGTCATGGTCTTGGCGCTGGTACTGTTACCTGCCACTGCGGTGCTTTTAGGGGGGCAGGCGCTGGAAGGCGCAAGCGATGAGAATATCTGGCTTACCTTAGGGATTACCTTACTTAAAGTCGCAGGCTTTATTGCCTTCATGCTGATTATTGGTAAACGCTTGATTCCGATGATCATACAGGTGGTGGCACGTCTGGGTTCACGTGAGCTGTTTACCTTAACAGTGGTGGCTGCTGCCGTCTCGATTGCCTTTGGTGCTTATAAGATCTTTGGCGTGTCGATGGCACTGGGTGCTTTCTTTGCCGGGATGGTGGTGAAAGAATCTGATTTCAGTCATCGTGCCGAAGAAGAAACCTTGCCACTGCGTGAAATTTTCTCGATTTTATTCTTTGTCTCCGTCGGCATGCTGTTTGATCCGCGCATTTTGCTGGAACAGCCTCTACATGTGCTGGCCGTGGTCGGGATTATCATGATTGGTAAGACTATTGCGGCTATGGCACTGGTGCTGTTCTTTCGCTATCCGATCAATACCGCCTTGACCGTCGGTGCTTCTCTGGCACAGATTGGTGAGTTCTCCTTTATTTTGGCTGCGCTCGGTGTTTCGCTTAACCTGCTTTCGCTGGAAGGTCAAAACCTGATTCTGGCAGGTGCCTTGATTTCGATTACGCTTAACTCCTTTATCTTTTCCGCGATTGAACCGGTACAGAAATGGATTCGGGAACGCTCGACTCTGGCCCGATTACTGGAACGCAGTGGTGACCCTCTGGCAATGTTACCCGATGAAGTCTCACAGGATTACCTGCGTGATCAGGTGGTCATTATTGGCCATGGTGAGGTAGGTCGTCGCATTACCCGCTCATTGATGGAAGAAAATATCAAGGTGGTGATTGCCGAAGAAAACCGTGACATCGTCGAAAACCTGCGTGAGAAAGGCATTGCTGCTGTGTCTGGTGTTGCCACTGAAGCTGGGGTGCTGATTCAGGCACATATCCAACATGCGCGCTTATTGGTGATTTCGCCTATGGATATTATTGATATTCATAAAATTGTCGACATTGCCAAGACCTTGAATCCACAAATTCAGGTACTAGTCTGTGCAGAAAGCAAGGAAGAAGCTGAAGCCATTCGTCGGGATAATATCGGTGCGGTTTATTATGCCAAAGAAGAAATGGCGAAAAATATGAGCAATCATATTTTAAACCAGATTGAGATCGCGCATCAGCATACGCCTTCTCATTAAAGTTTTTCTTTGAATAAACGCCAAATAAAAAAGTTGCCGGATCTGGCAACTTTTTTTATGGACATCAATATATCTCTGAGCCAAAGATTTTATTAACACACTGGCTTCAGACTGCTCACGACTTAAATTTTAAAATACTGATTTTTCATCTTCATTTCAAATGAACGTTTTATGGTACTTAAAATCTGCCTAATTTAATAACCTATAAAACTCAAAAAGCACACCGATAGTGTGCTTTCTAAATAAATTTCAACGATTAACTCATATACTTTGGTTCTTCATCCACAACTTCAGCCTGCCACTCATTGACCTGCTGTTCCAGCAAACCATAGAGTGCTGCCTGAATCATCTGTTGCGCAATCACGGGCGTCTGCTCTCCAAGTAAAGCTTTCACCTCATCATTAAATTGAATCATGACCAAAGGCTGTTTATGTGAGCCTGCATTGCGTAGAGCCAACGCGCCGCCTTCAAGTTGAACGAGTTCTAAAATCGCGTCTTGATTACCAAATAAATCTTTCAACTGTTCTATAGACATATATCCTCCATGTTCAACATGGTGGCAAAGCGCCGGGTGCACTTTGCATCATTAGAGTAATTGATATAGGGTTAAAAATTGCATTTTCAAGTACAGCCGATCCGATTAAAATTCAATCATCTCATTACGAAAACCATCAATTAATTGGGTCAGGTCACGATGCCACTCTCTCAATATAGCAGTATCAGGTAACCACGCTTGTGGAGACTGTGTGACTTTAATGATGAGATTTGAGGATGTTTCGTCTTCAGGTTCTGGGGTACTTGGTTCGGGCGCATACTGGCACAGACGGTACGCGCGCTTCAGTTCAGCAATGAAACCGCTCTTGGACAAATGTTGCAATACCGCCACTTCTGGCGAAATCTGGCCTTTGGCCGCCATCAGTTCTTCGATCGATTTTAGCGTCGGATGAGGATCATTCAGGCGATAGTAACGCACCAGTTCCTGTAAAAATGCTAACAAAGCACCATGCAAATGAAACACAGTTGCTTCACGTTGTGCCTGAGCCTGTTGTACATGTTCGGTTTGCTCTGCTTGCTGGCAGGATAGACGGGCGAAATACAGTTTTTGATTGGTACGGTCCGCATGATAGCGAGCAACACGGGTCATCGAGATTTCCTAAGGGTTAAAACAAATTTTGGCTTTTATAAAGTAAAAGGTTCGCCTGCATTTCGCAATCAAAAGATGTTTAGACTGAATCAATCCCGCACTGAAATTCAGAGCATTGAGCTCACTGATTAAGTACGGCGATACTAAATTTCGACCATAAAAAAAGGAGCCTATCCAGTGCTCCTTTTTTGAGTTTAAGCCTGAGGCTTGTCTTCTGCAGCTTTCACGCGGATCCCATGTCCGTGCAAGCGCAACGTGTTCAGGCCTTTAATGGCTTTCACCGCTTCACGGCCATGTGGCATTTCTACAAAAGCAAAACCTTTTGATTTGCCTGTTGCTGCATCAAGCACCAAAGTACAGGTCTCCACTGTGCCATATTCCTGGAACAGTTTCAGTAATTCGGCTTCTGTGACCGTACGTTCTAAATTACGAACTAAAATTTTCATCTTACAACCTTAAGAAGATAGGCAAAAAATATCAAAAAGCACGCGCCTACTCTACTTTTTGCATGAAACAACTTTGCCATAGTTTAATCGAGATCAATGCCAAAATCTAAATTAATCGACTTGCGTTCAATCAAGGCACTTTTTACCGTTTGCTGCCGGGTCTTGTAATGGGTTTCCGTGGTACATAAATGCCGGGTGAGATCATTCAGGAAATAGCTTTCGACTTTACGCCCCTGCTCATCGACCGTTTCCCGCGCCCAATGATTCAGGTTCTGTTTGGTCAGAATCAATTCATTTTTTGCCCGGGTCAACGCCACATATAGCACACGACGTTCTTCTTCGACATCATCAAAGTCACCCTGAGCACGTGCATGCGGGTAATTGCCTGGCGTGACATTGGCCACATAACAGACATTTTGCTCAGTACCTTTTGCCGAGTGAATGGTGATTAAGGTCACCACATCATGATCCGACTGGCGTTCAATTTCCGAGATTGACACCGGATCCAGTACATATTCCTCTAAAAATTCACTCAACTGTGAATGCTTGGAGGCCAGCTGTTTGACGAGTTCAAAATCACTCTGGCGACGTGGCCAATCCTTTTTATAGTTTTCCGCCAACTGCGATTCAATCGCCTGAATCGCAAGACCGACACAGGCTTGCACTTCGCCTTTGAGCACACTCATCTGCTGCATGATGAGAATAGTTTCTAATGGTATCTTGCCAAATTTTTCCAAATTATCTGCAATAGCTTCCATTTCCGGTTCAGCCAATAACTGCTGCGATAGCTTACTGGCACCCACATCACCAACACCATTCCACAGGGTCAAGAAACGCATCCAGGCGATATCATCCAGCGGATTGGCGACTACGCGCAGCATGCTGAGCAAATCTTTGACATGCGCCGTTTCCAACAGCTTCATGCCACCAATAAAGCGATACGGCACATTAGCCGCGATACAGGCTGCCTCAATATGCCGTGCGGCAAAACTGGAACGAACCAGCACCATATGCTCGCCCCACTTACTACCTTGCAGATAATGACGCTCTTTAATATCAATCGCGATCCATTTGGCTTCATCAAACTCATTCGGGAAAATATGCATGCGCGGCTTAATGCCTTCTCCGCGATACGCTTCCAGACGTTTGTCATATTTGATTTCAGACTGATCGAGCAGCCAGTTGGACAGATCCAGAATTTCCTGGGTCGAGCGGTAGTTTTTTTCTAATTTAAAAATCTGCGCATCTGGCACACGCTCTTTGAAATGGTGAATATTTTCAAAGTCTGCACCACGAAAACCATAAATCGACTGCGCATCATCACCGACACAGAACAGGCTAATCTGGTCTTTCAGTGGCTCCAGCAAAGCCCATTGCAATGGATTGGTATCCTGCATTTCATCGACCAGCATATGCCGACAGATCGAAGCGACATAGTCGACCAGACCTTCGGACTGTGCCAGCGCCGTGGCAACTACCGCTAGGATGTCATCATAATCCAGAAAGCTGCGCACCTGCTTACGTGCTTCATATTCTTTCATGATGTCAGCAATCTGGTCTTTGAGAGCCAGATATTCTGGCATCTGTTTTTCTAATGCCAGACTGAGTTTTTGCCGGGTATTCCGTGCAAAAGAATACAGGTCACATAATTCCTGAGGCTTAGGCAAATGATTGGGATTTTTCTTGTCATCACGGCCGCGAATCAGGCGGAACATCATCAGCTGATCATCACGATCAATAATCGAAAACTGTTCCAGACCAAAAGCTTTCGGAATACGGCGCAGCAGATACATACAGAAGGTATGAAAGGTCGAGGCTCGCAGCCCCTTGGCTTGTTCACCAAGTGCCAGTTCGACACGCGCCACAATTTCACTGGCTGCACGGCGAGTAAAGGTCAGAATCTGAATCTGCTTGGCAGGCACGCCCTGTTCAATCAAGTAAGCTGCGCGTGCCACGATGGTCTTGGTTTTGCCACAACCTGCCCCGGCCAGCACTAAACTGTGTTTTGCTTCTGTGGTGGCTGCTTGTCTTTGCTGAGGATTTAATTCATCAATCAGGGTGGCTAAACTCATTTTCACTCATCATTTTGTGGATGTATGTAGTTTAACAGATCGCTTCCAGAATTATGGCTTTTCAGTTGTCCTGAAACTGTCTCCAATTTTATTTCCTGATTTGATATTAGCTAACGACAGGGCGTGCTGGATTACAGGAGAGAGAAATACTTTCACTCTGTCAAAAGATTTTTAACTATCTCAGCGACAGCTTTCTCCAAGTTCATTTCTGCATTATTTAAGGCTTCCTCTAAAGGACAATCTGGCGGATTAATCCCAACAATCTGGCTAAATCCTGACTCAAACAAATCCTCAATCCCTTCACCGACTAGACCCGAAAAAGCAATCACCGGTTTATTGAAGTGTTTTGCAACCTGCGCCACACCAAATGGCGTTTTGCCAAATTTGGTTTGAAAATCAATTTTACCTTCCCCGGTAAACACATGATCTGCTTGCGCTATTTTTTCACCCAGTTGAACCTGTTCAATCATCAGCTCTACACCTGATCGAATGGAAGCAGCAGTGGATGCCATTAAACCAAAACCCAATCCACCGGCAGCGCCCGCACCTGCCACATGACGATAATCACAGCCAATCTGCTGAGCAACCACATCGGCGAAATGACAGAGGTTTTGATCCAACTGCTTGACCATTTCAGGCGTTGCACCTTTTTGTGGTCCAAAGATTATCGATGCACCATTTGGTCCACACAGTGGATTGTTGACATCCGATGCAATGATTATTTCAGTATCTGCTAAACGTGGATCAAGTTCGGATAAATCCATTGATTTGACCAGATCTAAGTTTCCACCACAGACCTGAATTGACTCACTCTTATAATTTAGAAACCGCACACCCAGTGCTTGCGCCATACCAGCACCTGCATCATTGGTAATACTGCCACCGAGCCCAATGATGATTTTTTTCACATCCAAATCCAATGCTTGTTTGATCATTTCTCCTGTACCATAGGTCGAAGTAAGCATCGGGTTACGCTGTGAAGGTTTCAATAAATGAATGCCATTGGCCTTGGCCATTTCAATCACGGCAGTCTGGCTTGCATCAACCAAACCCCAATAGGTCTGAATACGTTGCTCAGATAATGGCCCGGTCACTTCACATGCAATACTTTCCCCCTTTAAACTTGAAATCAGTGCATCGACCGTGCCTTCACCACCATCAGCCATTGGCACATGAATAATGTGGGCATCCGGAATGACATTCTGAATACCGCGTTGCATGGCCTGAGAAGCCTGTGCAGCAGACATGCTTTCTTTAAACGAGTCGGGAGCAAGCACAAAGGTGAGCGGCATGGTGTGATCTTTTATCCACAAATGAAGTCTAAATTGTGGATAAATCCAGCACTATCCACAAGTCTTTATTTCCAGCCCAGTTCAATTGCAGTTATCTCATTAATCAAAGTTTGATTTAAAGATTCTGGCATTTTACTGGTGGTTTGAGACACCGGGATATATCCTGCCATCAGCTCCGCTTTGGCCTGCGGAAATAAGGGTTGTTGATCTGGAAATGCATAACCCAGTGGATAAATCGGTTGGCCTGTGGCCAAATCATATTTATCTGAAGCACCAAAGGCATGCAGCAACTCATGAACCAAGACAATTTTATTCTGTTCAGTCTGTTGCTTGGATGCAAATAGATTTACCGAACCAATTCGGCCTTTTTGCAAGGCAGTTGAATGTTTCAATTGCTTGGTCTGCACAGGATCATAGTAATTTAAAAATAAAGTCACATTGGCTGAAGGATCTGAACTCTGTCGTTGTTTCCAAGCATAGAACCGGAATTTTAAACTCCATAAAACTGTATCGATGAGCGAGGCTTGCTCAGGGACTTTGGGTGGTAGAACTTGAAGCTCACGGCCTAAATTAAAATAAAAATAAGTCGGCTTTCCGCGATACTGCTGAGCTGCTTTTTCCAGATATTCCCTTGCTCCATTCAAGTCCTGAGCTGACAGTTGCTGGATATATTGCTGTGTGGTCGGTAATCCATCGGCATTAATCGGATGCAGCAAAACAATAATTGGCTTTGACCAGTTCTGGTTTTGATCACGATAGGCATTAACTGCGACAATCAATAAGATGATTAATAAAATCAGAATCCGAATCTTTTTCCACATATCGATTACACACTCTGCTTTTTCATTTTTCTTAAATACATCTGACTCATTTCTATTTTTGTTTCAAATAAATTTAAAGTTTTTATTAATCCTGACAATTTGGCTCTACCATAGTTACGAGAGTCAAAATCAGGCTTTACTGCACTGATATACTGCCCGACCATCCCTAAATTCGCCCATCCATTATCATCGGCATTATCTTTTACAGCTTTATAAATTAAGTTAAGCGTAGCTCGATCCATCCCTTCAGGTAACTGAATTTCCTTTTGCGCAGATATAGTTTTTTGTCCATTAGTCTTGATAATCTCCGAAACTTTTTTATCTATTGATCCTGTTTCTTCACCATCCTCATTATTTTTAATTTCACTATCTACAAGTAAGTTTTCGATATAAATGAACTTGTCACAGGCTTTCTTAAATGCTTCAGGCGTAGCTTTTTTGCCAAAGCCATACACTGTTAGACCATTTTCACGAATACGTGAAGCTAAGGGCGTGAAATCGCTATCGCTGGATACGATACAAAATCCATCTAATGCACCTGCATAAAGTAAATCCATAGCATCAATGATCAGGATCATATCCGTCGCATCTTTACCCTTGGTATAAGCGAATTGTTGTACCGGAGTGATGGCATGAGGAAGGAGTACATCTCGCCATTTCTTTAAAGTTTCGCTGCTCCAGTCCCCATACACACGTTTGACACTGGCAATTCCATATTTCGCAACTTCCTCCAATACCGATGAAATCGCGTTGATAGAAGAATTATCCGCATCGATTAATACAGCGAACTTTTTTGTCTGAATATCCACATCCACCCCAAGATATTATTTTTAATTTTTTATATACATGATTCTGACATAAAAAATGCCGACTTTCGTCAGCATTTTTTTGAATCTTAGAGTTTAGGCTTCAACCCATTTTCCGTCCTGATAAACCAGAGACCATTTGGTTTGCTTGCCTTCTGCAGTTTCCGAACCAATATATTGTGACTGGTTCTTACGGCTAAATTTTACCAGAGTTGGATTCCCTTCCGGGTCCACATCAGGTGCCTGCAAGATAAACTGATACTTTGGATCAAGCTGGTCGGCAACAGAACGAATCTCGGCCACTTTCGGTGCACGGGTTTCACGCACTTTCGGGAACTTGCTTGCCGCCAGGAATAAACCGGCTGCACCGTCACGCAGTACAAAGAAATCGTCATGCTTGGCAGAACGTAAATGCTCCATCTTGATCGGATCCACACGTGGAGGCGCAGGCTGACCGCTCTTTAAGACTTTACGGGTATTGTCACAGCTGGTACAGGCAAAATACGGACCAAAACGACCCGTCTTCAGCTGCATTTCACCATCACACTTGTCGCATGGGATACTCGGGCCATCATAGCCTTTAATTTTGAACTCACCTTCTTCAAGTTCAAAACCACTACAGTCCGGGTTATTCCCACAGATATGCAGTTTACGGCCGCCATCAATCACATAGCTGTCCATGGCAGTTTCACAGATCGGACAACGCTTCTTCGACATCAGGTCAGCAGTTTCCGCAGCCTCATCATCAGATAATGCAGCCAGAGACTCAACTGGTGTCAGGTTCAAGGTTCCTTTACAACGCTCTTTCGGCGGTAGGTTATAGCCTGAACAACCCAAGAATACGCCTGTGGTTCCGGTACGAATCTGCATTGGACGGTCACATTCTTTACAGTGTACTGCATCCACTTCTACAGGCTGATTGCGGCGCATACCGTTCTCACCCTGCGCCGTAGTCAAACGTTGCTTAAAATCGCCATAGAAGCTGTCTAATAACTCTTTCCAGTTACGCTCACCATCTGCTACTTTATCCAGCTGACCTTCAAGATCTGCGGTAAAGGCATAGTTCATCAGATTACTAAAATTTTCATCCAGACGATCGGTAACGATCTCACCCATCTTCTCGGCATAGAGACGACGGTTATCCAGTTTCACATAACCACGATCCTGAATGGTCGAGATAATCGCAGCATAGGTTGATGGACGGCCAATGCCTTTTTTCTCGAGTTCTTTGACCAGTGAGGCTTCGGTAAAACGTGCCGGTGGCTTGGTGAAATGTTGAGATGGATCAAGTTTCTCAAGTTTGAGGACTTCACCGACTTTGACCGCAGGCAATAAAATATCGTCATCGGCTTTATTGGCACCACGCACGCGAGTAAAGCCATCAAAGACCAAGGTACGGCCTTTGGCTTTCAGTTCCACGCCATTAGCATCCACTAAAATGGTAGAAGACAGGTATTCTGCCGGAGTCATCTGACAGGCAACAAACTGGCGCCAGATCAGGTCATACAGACGCTGTGCATCACGCTCAACACCCACCAGACTGTCGCCTTTTAAGCCAACCATAGATGGACGAATCGCCTCATGCGCTTCTTGCGCACCGGCTTTATTGCCATAACGGTTCGGCTTGGCAGGCAAATACTTCTCGCCAAACTCGGATTCGATATGACCACGCACCATATTCACCGCATCATCACTCAAGAAGGTCGAGTCGGTACGCATATAGGTAATGAAGCCGGCTTCATACAGACGCTGCGCCAGCATCATGGTTTTCTTCACAGAAAAACCGAGACGGGTACTGGCTGCCTGTTGTAGCGTTGACGTGATATACGGCGCACTTGGATTAACCTTGGTTGGCTTATCTTCACGTGCAGAAACCGTATAATCCGCATCTTTGATCAGGTTTAATAAGGCATCAGTTTCGGCTTTGTTGCGCAGCTTGAGCGTCTTGCCATTTTGCTTGACCGCTTCGAGACGAATATCATCTTTTTTCGATTTGGTATCGGCAAACACCTGCCAGTATTCTTCAGGAATGAAGGCACGAATTTCACGTTCACGCTCGACCACCAGCTTCACTGCAACCGACTGTACACGACCGGCCGACAGACCACGGGCAATCTTTTCCCAAAGCAATGGCGAAATCATGAAGCCCACGACACGATCCAGGAAACGGCGTGCCTGCTGTGCATTGACTTTATTGGTATCCAGACGTGACGGATGCTTAAAGGCATCCTGAATCGCGTTTTTGGTAATTTCGTTGAAGACCACACGCTGATAACGCGAATCATCACCACCGATGACTTCTTTTAAATGCCAGGCAATCGCCTCTCCTTCCCTGTCCATATCCGTTGCCAGATAGACTTCATCGACTTGCGATGCCAGTTTTTTCAGTTCGGCAACCACATGTTCTTTGCCAGGAAGGACTTCGTATTTGGCTTTCCAGTCATGTTCCGGATCGACACCCATGCGGTTAATCAACGCATTCTGTGATTTTTCAGCTTTTTCTGCATCCGTCAGTTTGGTACGTGTCGCCGGTTTTTTCTCTGTCGATTTTGCAGAACCGCCTGTCGGCAAGTCACGCACATGACCCACTGATGATTTTACGATGTAGTTCGGACCAAGGTACTTATTGATTGTTTTCGCTTTTGCAGGCGACTCCACAATCACTAGGGCACGCTTGCTTCCAGCGTCGGGAGACTTCGCTGTGCTGCTTTTTGATGTGGACCGAGGAGCGTTCGCCATAATTAACCGTTAATCCTGTTTATTTCTAAATTAAAGTTCAGCCAAAGCGTGTAACAGCGCTTTGATGTCGTCGAGTTGGGTCGCTCTTAAATCAGCTTCTTCATCCCAATACACGCCGACACAGTTGGCCTGCATATCAATAGCATAAATGCCTTTTAATGCAATGGGAAAATCTTTAAATTTCTCATCACCCTGCACGATTTCGAGTTTATTATCGACAACACGGGCGCGCATCAAGGGCAAACGTGCATCTGGCATCAGCACACTGTAGTATGCGACCATACTGGCACGACTTTCAGTCGCCTTCGGGATTTTGGTCCAGTCCGGTGCCACCACCAGACGTGGATGCAAACCCATTTTACGGGCTTTATCACGCATCAGCCCCAAGGCTTTTTCTCGGGGACTTACACGTAACCCGAAAATCGACCCTATGACGAAAATGATGATGACCACCGTCACCCAGATTCCAGTGTTTTCCATAGTTCAACCTTTATGTTCTATTATTAGAGTTGCATAAGCACAATATAAAACGCAAGTTTGCACGATAAAATTAATTCAGGAACATTTCATGACTATATAAAATTTCGTGACCATTCCAGTAAATATAACCTTTCTCGATCAGCTCTTTCAGCAGCAAGCGAATGTCCGATTTTGGAAATAACTGTTCCAGTAAATCACGCAGCTCATAAATGTCTTTGGGTTTATCACCCTGCAATTCACGCAGTTTACGCGCCACTTCCAGTTGTACCGGATCGATCCGGCCAAAGTTCTTGAACAGGTCTTGCTGTGCCGACTGGATTGGTGACTTGAGTATTTCAGATGCAACTGGAGCTTCATCTGCCTTCAGTTGGGAAATGACCTGATCCAGTTTTGGATTTTCAACCGGGCTTTGTTCATCCAGATTGAGCTGCAGCCATTGTTTCAGGACTTTTTTGCGGAAGCTGATTTGCTCATCATAGCGTTTGACGATTTTCAGGTTAATCAACATGCCGACCACATGCTGAGCTTTTACCGGCATCACTTTCAGAATATTCGCCACTGAGTTTTTTAGGGTTTCCACCGTATTCGGTTTGCCACTCATTTTCCCTAAAGCATCACAGTATTTTTTCACCAGTTGCAAGGTAGGTTTGTTCTTGATGGCTTCCAGACTCGGAAGATGGTTTTTAGGTTGATCGGTTAGAATGTTTGGCTCATCAGGCTGAATCTGAATCAGGTGACACGGAATATCAGAAGCTTGCAGCATCTGCTGCAACATCTCGCAGCTGTCCATCGCCGAGATCAATTCAACCTCGGTTTCCGGCTCCAGTAGCGCCATAAGCTGACCGACAATGACCGCATATTCATATTCTTTTTGTGGCGATTCAGGCGTGTCCAGTACCACCACCTGACCACTGCTGATCCAGCCGGCAAGCTCGGTTAAATCCTCTAAGGAGAATTCAAATTTTCCGGCACAGCTAAACAGATATAAAGTCGAATAATGCGCCACAATCTCACGCATTAACTTGGCTGTAGGGAAATTATTTTCGAGGTCGAGGAGAACAACTTTTGGGTGCATGGGACGCAATTCCGGAATGTACCTGAGAGCCCGTATTAGAGTAGGAAGTGAGTGAAAGGTCAAATAATTTTACGGCTGAATGGGTGCAGGCCTGTTTCGGCAGAGGTCCAAACTGCATTTTATGAAATGCATGCAAAAAATCTGTTTGCAAGCGCGAATGTTTGTTTTCAACAGGAAAATTTCTTTGGCACTTGATCATCGCGCTACGCTTGATTACTTTTATATGCGGATTTAATGCAATTTAAAAGCCCATTCAAAACAAAAATATTTCTCTTTTGCCATCTTATAGAGTGGCTCATTTTTATTTTTCAATAAAAAACCCTTAGATCAGCTAAGGGTTGTTGTTGATTAAATCATTGCTTGCAAATTAATAATGCGGTGGGCGGTCCGCAACCGGATCAAATTCTGCAATGCCTTCAGACAAATCTGAAGACTCAACACGTTGATATAACAGCGTCATTTGCTTTTTCAGATCAGCAATTTCCAGGGTTTGTTTGGCCACCTGATCATTCAACTGTTCAACTAAATCGTCTAAAAATGCAATTCGCACTTGCAAATCTTCAATGGGTGCGGAAAATGACGCCTGATCATTTAGATTTTGTTGTTTAGTCATTTAAAGTCCTCATTGGGGATTTCAGGAAACATTATGGCCTATATTACCCTTAGGGATGTCCAACTTGCGTTTGGTGGACCCGCCCTGCTCGACGGCGCGAATTTTAACTTGGAACGCGGCGAACGAGTGTGTTTGATTGGCCGTAATGGTGAGGGTAAGTCTACCTTACTTAAGCTGATTGAAGGAAGTTTACTGCCTGACAACGGCGAAGTTTCATTACAAAACGGTATTACCATTTCCATGCTGGCGCAAGATGTACCGATGGATTCAGGCAAAGTGGCTGATATCGTGGCAGATGGCGCTGGTGAAGCGTCAGAAGTTCTGCGTGCTTATCATGCTGCTAGTGAAGCCTGTGTACTCGGTGACATGGACGCCTGTGATCGTATGGGCAACCTGCAACACAAAATGGATCAGCTGGATGGCTGGGCGCTGGAAACCAAGGTCAATTCGATTTTAAGCAAAATGGGCCTGGACCCGGATGCAGATCTTGCCGACTTGTCCGGTGGTCGTAAGCGTCGTGTCTTACTGGCGCGTGCCTTGCTTACCCAACCTGATGTACTGTTACTCGACGAGCCGACCAACCATTTAGACGTTGAAAGTATCGAGTGGCTGGAAAAATTCCTGCTCGATCAAAACAATTTGACCCTGCTGTTCATTTCGCATGACCGTGCCTTTGTCGATAGCATCGCCACCCGTATTGTCGAGCTGGATCGTGGTCAGCTGCGCAGTTATGAAGGTAACTATTCACGTTATCTAGACATGAAAGCCCAGCAAATGGAAGCTGAAGAAAAGCAAAATGCGCTCTTCGATAAAAAGCTGGCTGAAGAAGAAGTCTGGATCCGTCAAGGCATTAAAGCCCGTCGTACCCGTAACGAAGGCCGTGTCCGCGCTCTGAAAGCATTGCGTGAAGAATCTAAAGCACGTCGTTCACAGCAAGGTAAAGTGACGATGGCGACTCAGGATGCCAACCGTTCAGGCAAACTGGTGTTTGAAATCGAGAACCTGAGTGTGAAATTCGGTGACAATGCACCGATCATCAATAATTTTTCTGCACTGGTCCTCCGTGGCGACCGTATCGGTCTGGTCGGTGATAACGGTGTCGGTAAAACTACGCTGATTAAAGCCATTCTGGGCGAGCTAGAACATGGCGGTACGGTGAAGACCGGTACGCAGTTAGAAGTGGCCTATTTTGACCAGCTCCGTAATGCACTGGATCTGGAAAAATCTGTTAAAGATAACGTTTCCGAAGGTTCTGACCACGTCGATGTGAATGGCAACCGCCGTCATATCTATAGCTATTTACAAGATTTCCTGTTCTCGCCGGAGCGTGCACGTACCCCAGTCAAAGCTTTGTCGGGTGGTGAACGCAATCGTATCCTGCTAGCGAAACTGTTGCTGAAACCATCGAACCTGATTGTGATGGATGAGCCAACCAACGACCTGGACATGGTGACTTTAGAGTTACTGGAAGAAATGCTGGGCGGCTACAAAGGCACTCTGCTGTTGATCTCGCATGACCGGGCCTTTATGGACAACGTGGTGACATCCACTTGGGTCTTTGATGGTAAGGGCAATATCGACGAATATGTCGGTGGTTATCAGGATTATCTAGAACAGCGTCCGGATCAAACCGTGGTTGATCAAAAAAGTGCTGTGAAAAAAGCCATGGCCAAAGCAGAAGCCGAGACTGCGCCGGTCGCTGCCAAAAAAGTTAAGCTTAGCTACAAGGACCAGCGCGCACTCGACCAACTTCCTGCTGAGATGGAAGCGCTGGAAAAAGAGCAGGCCGAGATCAATGCACAACTGGCTGATGGTTCTTTATTTGTGACTGATTCTGATAAAGCACTGAAACTTTCTAACCGTTTATCTGAAATTGATGAGCTGTTACTGGAAAAATTAGAGCGCTGGGAAGAGCTGGACAATCTAAGTAACGGCTAAATATTCCCCGAGCTTTTACTCAAGCATCTGTATTCGTACAGATGCTTTTTTATTTCAATAATCTTCTCTGTTAGACTGCACTTAATCTTTTGGCCCTATATTGTTTTATGAGTACTCAGCCTGCATATCAACCCGGTAAATTTCAATGGTCATTCCTGTTACCTCAATACTGGGGCAAATGGCTGGGCATTATTTTCCTGATGATTCTGGCGATCTTACCTTGGGCCATTCAGCATCGTCTGGCGTCCCTGCTGGGCCACCTTTCTTTTAAATACTTGAAATCACGCCGTGAAACCACGCTGCGTAATCTGGAAGTCTGCTTTCCCGAATGGTCTGAAAAGCAGGTACAGGACAATGCCCGTCAGGTATTTATCGATCAAATGCTGGGGGTGTTTGAGACGCTGAATGCCTGGTACAGTCCGAAATGGTTTCAGGGCCGCGTCAGTATTGAAGGCTTGGAACATATTCAGAAGGCACAAGCCGCAGGCCAAGGCATGCTGTTATTAGGCACGCATTCAACTTTGCTCGATGCGGGTGGTTATCTTTGCGCACAATATTTTGAACCGGATGTGGTCTATCGTCCGCAGAATAATCCACTTTTGGACATGCTGATTTACCGTTGTCGCGCCACAATTTATGCCAATCAGATTGACCATGATGATATGCGCGGTCTGGTACGTAACCTGAAAAATGGCCATGCGATCTGGTACAGTCCGGATCAGGATTATGGTTTAAAACAAGGCGTGATGGCACCTTTTTTTGGCGTGCCTGCGGCGACTGTAACCGCACATCGCCGTTTACTGAAAATGACCAAAGCGGCTGCAATTCCTTTATATTTCTACCGTCATGGCGATATTAACAATCCGCGCTACCATGTGCTCATTGAACCGGCACTGGAAAACTTCCCTAGTGAGAATGAAGTTGAAGATGCCACTCGCGTGAACCGGGTGATTGAGCAGCAGTTGCGCATCGCACCGACCCAATATATGTGGTTCCACCGCCGTTTTAAGACTCGTCCTGAAGGCTATAAATCAATTTACTAAATCTATTTGATCACGGGATTTGAAGGGCTCTAGCTTAAAATCATTTTAATGATCCGTTCCCTGATAAATCCACATGGCTTCCGTTTTTCCCGCACACGTGAAGCCTAAGGCTTGATAAAAACCTGTCGCCTGCTGATCGGCCACTAAAATCTGCTGATGAAATCCTGAATAATATTGCAGCATGTTTTGCATGATCAGACGACCAATGCCCTGTCGTTGCAACTTGGGATCAACCAAAAAATGCGGGAAATACACCACCAGATAATTATCTGAAATCGCATTTGCCAGTCCAACTAGCCGGCCATTTATCCGTGCAGTGACCAGACGATGCGAGTGTTGTAACGCTTGGAGTAAAAGTTGTGGTTTCTCAGCGGCAGACCATTAGATTCATACGATAGAGCTGAAGTACTTCCGATTGATTGACCGAATCATTACTGACAATGACAATTTCCTTTCTGCACTCTCAAAATATAGCCTTAAATAAATAATTTTAATTATCAACAAATTAGAAAAATAAGCATTGGAAATAATTTAACCCGAGCTCTACATCCTGTAAAACTCGGGTTAATGAGGTTGTGCTTTCACATATTATAATTCGTTCTGCTTTTTTTTGATTTCCCTTTCAGCATCATATCCATGATGTCTTCATTCAGCTTCGTCTTCCTTATGAGAATATCCTTTCTCGACTCCCTGTGCTGATAAACCTAGAATACCCAGATTCCCAACCTCTGCCCATTCGCAAGAAGCGGAAACTGTTGTAAGCAATATCGTACACTTTTCTTCTAAAAAGCTAAGAGATTTTGCCCCCTTCTTTATATGTCAGAGCAACTTCATCAGTGACTATTTTTTCCTCTTTCTCTGCTTTCTGAATACCTTCTTCAATAGCTTTTTGTGCTTCCTGCTCATCTTCATCAGTTTGTTCTAATTCTTCCTGAATATGCTCGAATATCCGACCGGTTTGCAAAACCAGAAAGACCGGAAAATGGTCAGAACCCACATGCGGTAAACGCTCCATGTGTACCAAGGCAAAATCGGTACTGTGAAAGACGTGATCAAGCGACCAGCGAAAAAAAGGATAATCTGCGTGAAAAGTATTCACATAATGACGCCCTACCCGCGGATCCAGCAGCCCACTAATGCGTTGAAACAGGCGTGTGGTACGTGACCAGGCCACGTCATTCAGATCACCCATCACGATGCAGCTTTCATCCAGATCTTTAATCTGATCACCAACAATCAGCAGTTCAGCATCACGTAAGGTGGAATCTTTGGCCTCGGTCGGGCTGGGCGGTTTGGGATGCAGACAGTAGAGCTGTACCGGTTGTCCTGAGCGTAAGATCACCGTGGTATGAATTGAGGGAATTTCATCACTCAGAATAAATTTAACCTCGGTTTCACTGAGTTCAAGCTTGCTATAAAGATGCATGCCATACAGATTATCCAAAGGCACAGGCACGCGATAAGGATAATCAGCTTCAATCACCGAGAGTGCATTTTGCCAGTTTTGATCGGTTTCCAGAGTCAAAACCAGATCTGGCTGATGAATCTGGATCTGCTCGATCAGTAAATGATATTTGGTATTGGTAGTAAGTACATTGGAAACGACCAGGGAAATCTGACGTTGCGGATCCAGCTGATCATGCTTGACCTGCTTGACCTGTTTTTTCCAGATAAAGGTATAGGGCAATACCATTTTCAACTGATAGGCCAAAGCTGCCATCAGACCGATAAAAAGCAGCTGATTCAACCAGTTCCAGGGATGATCAACCAGGAGAAAAAGAATAAAGGCGATAAAGCCCAATACCAGAATTTGTAATCGTGGAAAATCCGCACCCCGAATCCACCATTCATCGCGTGGTATCAGTGACCAGAAACTTAACCAAATGACAATGATTGCCAGAATTTGGATAACCCATATCATAAACTGCGCTCTTAATTAAGTTATTATTTTTTCTAAAAGAAAAATGACGTTATCAATTTTGTATGTATCATAAAGCAGATATTTCTCTCAAGAATATTGATGTTTTGATTGTGTAGCTCTTGCAGTTGGGTCCCTTTTTGGTACACTCGAATCCCTTTTGATTTTTTAACGCACCGAGGCAAAGTGACATGAAAGTAGGTCTGGTCGGTTGGCGCGGGATGGTCGGTTCCGTC
Source organism: Acinetobacter endophylla (assembly GCF_053543775.1). Classification (NCBI taxonomy): domain Bacteria; kingdom Pseudomonadati; phylum Pseudomonadota; class Gammaproteobacteria; order Moraxellales; family Moraxellaceae; genus Acinetobacter; species Acinetobacter endophylla. The sequence continues at coordinate 146,007 of NZ_JBLVOM010000232.1, forward strand.
CTTATGCAACGTATGGTTGAAGAGAATGATTTTGCTCATTTTGAGCCATTCTATTTCTCTACCAGTAATGCAGGCGGTGAAGCGCCGGCATTTGGCGGTAAGACCGCCCCAGCACTTATGGATGCATCAGACATTAACAGTCTGAAGCAAATGGATGTCATTATTACCTGTCAAGGTGGCGACTATACCTCTGAAGTTTTCCCGAAATTGAAAGCTGAAGGCTGGAACGGTTACTGGATTGATGCAGCATCAACCTTACGTATGGATGATGAAGCCATCATCGTACTTGATCCGGTCAACATGCATGTGATCAAAGATGGTTTGGTTAAAGGCACCAAGACTTTTGTCGGTGGTAACTGTACAGTTTCCTTGATGCTGATGGGCTTGGGCGGTCTGTTCCAGAACAATCTGGTGGAATGGGCAACGTCAATGACCTATCAGGCCGCTTCAGGTGCAGGCGCGCAAAACATGCGTGAACTGATCAATGGTATGGGTTATTTATATAACAATACCAAAGAGTTGCTAGATGATCCGCGTTCTCCAATTCTGGATATCGACTCTAGAATTGCTGAATTACAACGTGGTGAAGGCTTCCCGTCTGCAAACTTTGGCGTTCCTTTGGCTGGTTCACTCATTCCTTATATCGACAAGCAACTGGAAAGCGGCCAGTCGAAAGAAGAATGGAAAGGTCAGGTTGAAACCAACAAGATTCTGGGCAACCAGCAGATCGTGCCAATTGATGGTCACTGCGTGCGTATTGGTGCCATGCGTTGTCACTCTCAGGCATTAACCCTGAAATTGAAAAAAGATGTACCTTTGGATGAAATCGAAGACATCATTGCACGTGCCAATGACTGGTCTAAAGTGGTTCCAAATACTCGTGAAGCATCCATGACTGATCTGACGCCTGTTGCTGTAACAGGTACTTTAAGCGTTCCAGTCGGCCGTCTGCGCAAGCTGAATATGGGTAAAGAATATCTGGGTGCGTTCACTGTAGGTGACCAGTTGCTTTGGGGTGCCGCTGAGCCGTTACGCCGTATGCTACGTATTTTGATTGATTATAAAAATGCCTAATATCCTGTGGATATAAAGCCAAAAGCCGATCTTTATTGATCGGCTTTTTTATGTAACTATTGCGTAAGTATTTTACAAAAAACAAACATCCCGTTAATCTATAATTTTCGCTATGCGATAATGACTGAGCTCACGATTAAGATGACTGTATATAACAAATTAAAGCTTGCCATTTTAGCCATTGTCGCTTCACAAAACATTTATGCGATTAATGTAGATCCGGTTCAGATTCAGTCTGCCCCTGGGGAGTTACTTTACGCAGAAATGACTTTTCGGCAGTCTGATATCAATTTGCCGATTGAAGTCAGTCTGGCTTCACCTGAAGATTTAATCTCGATGGGTGCATCGCATCAGCCACCCGGTCATTTGAACTTTTTTACTCGGCGCAGCAATAATGGCACTGGGGTTATTACCATTACCTCTTCTCGACCCATGACAGAGCGCGAGCTGAATATTATTGTCAAAATCAAGGAAGGCAGTGCTGCACGTCTGCAACATATCCGTACGCCCTTACAAGCTAAAACCGATTTATTAAAAGCCAGCCTCAAACAGAATGAACGCCCGCTTGCACCAGTTGTCGTCGTCAGTGAAAAAGATATTGCACTCAACTTACCCGTAAGTAGCCATTACAGTACAGCAGCTTCCACAGCCTTAAATAATCCACCGGTTTTAGAAAAGCCGTTGGCTTTGCAACGCACAGCACCACCTGCATTATCGAACACTTCCATTCCTAAAACTGCATTTGCACCAGCTGTAATGACATCAAGTCCAGCGATTCAGGCTCAAGCGATTGCGCCTGTATTGAAAAGCGAGGCTGTAACTCCACCCGATACTCAAGCCCCAGTTAAAACTGCAGCGGCGCTTTCAGATTCAGTAAGGACCTCACAAGCAACTCTTGCATCGCCGGCTCCTGCAGCAGCCTCGACTACAAACAAACCAACCAGTACGATACCAGCAAATCAAAGTGCATCAGCACCAAATAAAGCAAATATGCAGAAAGCTGTAGAGTCCCATTCTGATCATCAAACTGCTTCCAGTGATCCATTGGTGAAAAAATTTGCTGAGGAACAAGCCAGAAAATCAACTGGATCAACTAATCCGGTGAAAACTCCAGCTCCAGTTACTACAAAAGCTTCACCAGTCAAAGCAACTCCGAATCAGACTCAACCTACTTATGTAGTTCAATCCAATGAGTCACTGTGGGGAATTGCCTCACGAATTGCTCAACAGCAGCAGCGCCCGGTCAATGAAGTCATGCAACAAATTAAAAAAGACAATGAGCATGCTTTTATTGGAGGAAATGCCAATCGTCTACGTAAAGGTGCTGCATTGAACTTAAATACGACTCATCCTACACCTGCGCCTATTAAAGTCACTGCGGCAAAGCAAACCGAGCTACCGTCTAAGCCTACTGGCAAGACTAAATACCGCCTGAATCAGGCAGAAATGAGCCTAGTGGCTGAGAACCAGCGCGATTCCGGGCAAGTTTCTGCAAACCAGAACACAGAACGCAATCAAACATCAAAGGAATTGTCATTAAAAGTTATGACAGCCCGAGAAAAAACCGTTAAATTACAGAGAAACGTAACTGAATTAGAATTGGCACTCAATCAGAAGGATCACAGAATTCAGTTATTAAATGCGCGTCTGGCCCAGCTACAACAACAGCTCAAAGCCCAACAAGCAGATAAGAAGCCAATTAATTAAAAAGTTACACATGACGATTTATTGGGATAGGCGAACTTAAACTACTCTATCCCCAAGGGGTAAAACATGCTGATTTATGTGATTCCATTAGTGATATTGATCATCGTATTAATTGTCTTTAAAAAACGACAAGATGCTCAAGAATCAGATAAAGCAAAAACTAAAACGGTAAAAGCGAAAAAACCTGGCTCTGCTTCAAAAGCTGCTCCACAAAGAACCAAAGTAGTGGAGCCAGTCGGGGTCACAAAAAAATCAGCAACACCATTATCGGCAGAAACACGCAAGAAAATTGAAGGCCTAATTCAGGAACGTAATTTTTTTGCCGCCGAAGCGCAGATTAATCAGGCGCTGAATCGTGACAATTCCCAACACGAACTTTATCTGTTGCTGTTAGATATTCATATCTTGCAGAAAGATGATTTTGCGATTACGCAACTCATTAATCATATTCGTGCACTCAACATTGACGATGTACTCAGCCCAGCTGAAGAAAAGAGAACGGCTTACGAAAAAACAAAAGCTACAGAATCGACTCAGACTGCTACACCTGCCACGCCCGTATCCAATAACACCGCCTTTGATGCCTTAAATCAAGCTACGCTGCCTGCGGATACTAAAACGGAATTGGCATTCGAGCAATTACAACAGGAAATCGCTCCAGCGAAAGAAGAACCATCACCTCTTGAGTTTAACTTTACGCCTAGTTCTGCACCTGCTGCACCAGTCACAACGAAGACTGAGCCTGTCGAGAATAAGAGTTTAGATTTTAATACCGCACCTAGTATTCCTCAGGCTGAACCGACTGAAACACCAGCTAAAAACAGTAATGAAATTCAATTTGACTTCGATTCTTTTAAAGTAGAGACCACTACAACTGAAGTTTCACCCTCTGCAGCTCGTGACACTCTAGAGCCAAATTTTGAAAAGAAAATAAGCGGCAATGAAATTGCTGACTTTGATCTCAAGTTAGAAAGTAACCATCCACAAACAGCTGCTGCCACTGAAGAAATCAAACCTCTAGATTTTTCTTTCTCGCTTGACACGCCAGTACCAGCAGCTGAGAAAACTGCAGTGCCAGCGACTGAGTTTGACCTGTCTAGCTTGACAGCTGCAGCACCTGTGGCAGAACCAGCGTCACAAACCAATCTATCAGGCATGGATTTCAAATTAGATCATTTAGAAACCACGCCAGAAGCGCCTGCTGCGACAGCGATGAGTTTCGATCTTCCTGCTACACCAGCTCAGGCAACGATAGATCAGCATGATCCGCTGGTGCAATCTTTCCCGGAATTACTGGATGTTAATGAAGCAGGTCTCGACCTGGATCTTGCGCAGCAATATATTCAACTCGGTGCCTATGCCGCTGCCCGTGAAGTCATTGCGGAGCGAGAAGCTGAATATACTCCTGAGCAACAACAACGCGCCGAGCAATTACTGAATCAAATCGCATCTTGATGCATTTCGATTTACACTAAAGCAGTCAATAATTGGCTGCTTTTTTTATGATAAAAAATATTGCATTAATTTATATGGGCGGCACATTCGGCTGCGTGGGGGATCCTCTCGCACCGATGCCTGCTGATTTATTTATTCCAAAGCTCGAACAGATACTTGCAGAGCAGTATTTTGTAGAATGCCACCATGCACCCGCCATTAAGGACAGTAGTGCCTGCACAGCAACCGACTGGTTGCAACTGGTACAGTTTATTCAGCAATTGCAATCGCGGCAAATCCAGCATTTTGTGATTATTCACGGTACAGATACGCTGAGTTATGCCAGTGCAGTACTGGCACATTTTATTGGAAACTCGGCGCATGTGGTGCTGACCGGTAGCCAATATCCGTTGCTGAATGCTCAAGGCAATGAACAGCGTGAATTTAGTGATGCCCTGGATAACCTGAAATTTGCACTAGATTCCATCAGCGAATGTAGCGCTGGAGTCTATCTGGCATTCCATCATCAGCTGCTACATGCGCAAACTGCACTGAAACAGCATACTACCGAGTTAAATGCCTTTGCAGGTCTTGAAGCCAATATCGCAATCCAAACCAGTCAAGCGTGTTATCAGATCGAAGCTAAAGATATTGTGAAAGCGGCTAAATTCAACTGTATGAGCATCATGATGCAGCCGGTTGATCTGACCCAGCAGCTGAATAACCTGAACAACCTCTTGGCTCGACCACCGCATTTTTTATTTCTGCAAGGTTTTGGCACTGGCAACCTGGCGGTCAATGACGCCATGATTGCGCTCATTGATCAACTCTATGAGCAGGGCTGTATTTGCGTCTTAACCACCCAAGTGCCTTTTGGTGCGACGGATCAGCGCTATGCCATTGCCGAATGGGTGAATCACTGCAAAATTTTGCTGAATGAAAGTTATGGACATGCGGATCTGTATGCAAAAGCCCTGAAAATGTATTTACAATACGACACTGTAGAGCAATGGCATCGTCATTGGTACGATCAATAAGGTTTTGAGGTCATTATGCAGCGTTTTGCGGTGGGAATTGAGTTTTGTGGGATGCATTATCGGGGATGGCAGACTCAACAGCCGGGAGTTGCAAGCGTACAGGAAACCATTGAAAAGGTCCTGAGCAAAGTTGCCGATCAACCGATTAGCCTGCATGGTGCCGGCCGCACGGATGCCGGGGTACATGCGACCAATATGGTGGCGCATTTTGATACGGATGCCGTGCGTTCTGAACGTGGCTGGCTAATGGGCTGCAATAGCCAACTCCCTAAAGACATCTCGATTCAGTGGATCAAAGAAATGGATCACAGCTTCCATGCCCGTTTTAAGGCACAGGCGCGCCGCTACCGATATGTGGTCTATAACCACCCTGTGCGCCCGGCATTGCTGCATAAACAGGTCACCCATGTCTATGCACCGCTTGATGTTGAACAGATGATATACGCCGCGAAAAAGTTTGAAGGCACGCATAACTTTGAAAGCTTCCGCGCCGCAGCCTGTCAGTCCAATCAGCCCGTTCGTCATGTCAGCCATTGCCGCTTGATTCAGCATGGTCAGTATCTGGTACTGGATATTCAGGCCGATGGCTTTCTGCACCATATGGTGCGCAATATCATGGGATGTTTATTGGAAATTGGTCAGGGCATGTATGCTGCCGATCATATTGATAATATTTTCGCGGCAGAAGACCGTAAAGCTGCTGGTGTGACTGCGCCAGCAGATGGTTTGTATTTTATTCATGCTGATTATCCGGCGCAGTTTGAATTACCTGAATTACCCTTAGGTCCGCACTGGCTGAATATGCCGGAATAGTTTTTAAATTTTTTAGAATATTTACCTCCCCTAACCCCTCCTAAAAGGAGGGGAATTCCCACTGCTGTCCCATAGTTTGATTTAAATAAAAAACCTGAGTCCAAACAGTTAAAATATGAGTGCAAACAAACACTTTAACGACCAGGATTCAGGTTTTGTCACATCAGAATACCGTATTTCATCAGCTAATTAAACCCGTCGTGCGACAGGATTTTGAACAACTTGCTAAAGTACACCATGTTGGACAGAAATTTAGAGCGGCTTCAAGATGGGATCAGTTTATTGCCATCTTGATGTCTCAACTTTCCTGCAGGCAAAGTCTGAGAGATATTCAATCCAATCTGGAGTGCCAACAGGACAAACTGAGTCATTTCGGAGCAAAGTCTATTCCCCGAAGTACACTGGCACGAATCAATGAGCAGCAGCCTGCTGCCTTGTATCAACAGCTCTTTTACAAGTTGCTTAAATACTATGAACACTCAAAAGTAGCCCATAAATTTCGCTTTAAGAATCCATTATATTCCCTGGATGCCAGTCATATTGACCTGTCGCTTTCCTTATGTGAATGGGCCAAAGTTCACGACTCAAAAGCCAGCATGAAACTCAGCATAGGATTGAATCACAGCAATGATATTCCTGAGTTTATTGCAGTTGAAAATGGTAAAGAAAATGACATGTTACAAGGCCGAAAATTCCAGTTTCCCGCTGGCAGCATTGTGGTCTTTGATAAAGGCTATGTCGATTATCAATGGTATGCGAATCTAAGCGCTCAAAACGTTAGCTTTGTGACACGTTTTAGACCTAAATCGGTGTATCAGGTGATCCAGCAACATCCAGTGCTTGAATCCAAAGGCATTCTAAAAGATGAAACCATTCAGCTAAATAGCGCACATGCCCTAAAAAGAAAAGCCCCCGTATTAAGAAGAATTGAATATAGAGATCAGCAAAGTGGCAAGCACTTTAGCTTTCTCAGCAATAACTTTCATCTAGCTGCCTCTACCATTGCAGCGATTTACAAAGACCGCTGGAAAGTTGAATTGTTCTTTAAAGCGATTAAACAGAACCTGAAATTAAAAGCCTTTTTAGGCCGAAGCAAGAACGCCATTCAGACGCAAATCTGGATTGCGATGATCGCCTATTTACTGGTAAGTTTCGCTCAACATTTAGGGAAAAAAGGCTGGACAGTTCAGCGCTTACTCAGAATAATTCAAGTGAATTTATTTGAAATAAAAACCTTAAAAGCGTTATTTTCACCCGATAAAGTCCCCATCAAACAAGAGGAAGCTTAAATGAGCTTCCTCTTGTAAAAATTGTGGGACAGCAGTGGGGGAATTCCTCCCTTTTTTAAAGAGAGGTTAGGAGGGATTTTTAACGCTGCTTCCGCTTCCGATATTCCACTGGCGTTTCATTGGTCCAGCGTTTAAAGGCACGATAGAAGGTACTTGGCTCGGAAAAACCGGTCAGATAGACAATCCGCTCGACGCTCTCATTGGTACTCGCCAGCAAACGCTTGGCCAGACGACAGCGATAATCCGAGAGAATCTGCTGAAAGCTGGTATGTGCCTCACTCAGTTGTGTTCTCAAACGGCGTGGCGTGATGTTCAGCTGGGCTGCCACAGTTTCTAGCGTGGTTTCGCCACTCTCCAAAGTAGAGCCGATTGCACGACGTACTTCACCGACCAGATCATATCTTGCCAGTTCCTGTAGCTTTTCAATCGCCAGTTGCTCATGCAGCTGCAACAGCTCAGGTTCAGCCTGCCACAGCGGATATTCCAGGATAGTCGGATCGAAATACAAACGGGTTTCTTTCTGACCTAGACTGACCGGACACTCATAAACCCGGAAGTATTCATCATCAGGTGCCCCTTTATAAAAATTAAAATCGATATAAATCGGCTCAAAATGCCCTTCGGTAATAAATTTAAAGAAACGCAGTACACCTGACATAGCACATTCAGTAAAATGACGATTGACCAGACTCTCAGCAAAAGGCTGTTCACCATTGGTTAAATAGCAGCGATCATCTTCAATCACTAATTTGGCAGCAAAGGCATCACTGATCAGTCGCTGATAAGCCAAAGCACGTTTCAGTCCCTCACCAAAATTTTCAGATGAAACAAACAGGTGTTCAATGACCTGACCACGATAAAGTGGCAGGTGCTCACCCAGATGCAATCCAATATCCGGATCCTTGCTGACTTCCTCTGCCGCCACCCAAAAGGCATACTGGGCACTCAGCGGCGTACGGTCATTGGCCTCTACCTGATTTAAAGCCACTCCTGCTTTGGTCAAAAGTTCTTCTGTCGGCAACCCCGCACGACGAATCGCCTGATAGCCTAAACGCAATACGACTGATGCATCCGTTAGCTGACTCACTCAAAAGCCTTCCTTGTATGTACTTCATTTATACTTAAAAAGATTAATTTTAGATTAACTGTGATTGACCAAACTGACAACAGAAACAGGTGTCTTTTTAGTTAAAAAAATTATCGTGACAGTTCGCCTATTTTACTGGCAGATGATCAGTCTAACGCCCGTTTCGTCTTGTATTTTGCAAAAAAATTGACTATAATTTGCGCCTTTCCAATTTATTCATTCAGGTAGGCTATGGCCAATAAAGAGGAACTCATCGAGTTCGAAGGCGTTGTCACCGAGACGCTTCCTAATACTATGTTCCGTGTACGTTTAGAGAACGGTCACGAAGTGATTGCCCACATCTCTGGTAAAATGCGTAAACACTATATCCGTATTTTAACTGGCGACAGTGTGAAGGTTGAAATGACACCTTATGATTTGACTAAAGGTCGTATCACATATCGTGCACGCTAAGTTTTAGCGTAAGCAAAAGCCACTTTTAGTGGCTTTTTTATTACTTGAATTATTTATCAATCAATAAAATAATTTGACACAGCCTTATAAATTCACGACTATTCATTGAATTAAAAATAACATGTATAAAAACAATGAATATGAAATGCTTATCCCTACTTTCCAGCTTGTTTCTCGTTGCATGCGCTACCGGCGGCAATCAGCATCTGCATCAGTCTCTACAACCTTATGTAGGTCAAACTGCCGCACAGGTTCGTAGCCAGCTTGATCTTCGTGCCATTGGATTCAAGACCTCCCAGCAACCGATTCAAACCACAGAATTTCTCAGCTACACTATTTTTCGGGATATGAATATTCCAATGGGAACGCCGAATATTAGTCAGAGCATTCCGATCGGCGCACCAATGCCGATGCCCTCAAATGGTGGTTATAACATTGAGATGAAATGCCAAATCTGGTTTGACTTGAAAGATGAAATTGTTCAGGCGATTCGCTTTACCGGTAGAGCTTGCTGAGCTGTACTCATCGAGTTCAAAGCCTGTATCGGATTAAATCAGGGATCAACCTCACCACGCTAAACTTCTACCGTGTATCAAATCACAACAGTATTTTTGCATGGAATGCGCTTACACTCATTTTATTTGGTGTGAGGACAGCTCATGAAGTTCACACTGATTTTAGTATGCTGTACAGCATTCAGTTTGCTTAATGCATGCAGCACCACCTCATCAACAACTGCGCAGCGTGATGCCTATTTACAACAGTTCATTGGGCAGAGCAGCCAACTGATCGATCAAACTCTGGATCTAAAACGTTTAGGTTACCAGCAGATCAGTGAGCCTGAACGCAGCGCAAAACAATTAAGCTATGTGGTACAACGCCCCATTACCATTCCTTTGCCTGTAGCGCAGTTTCCTGCCACAGGGACAGGCACTGTACCGATTCCAGTGTCAGTAAGCCCTGCCGGCGGCTATGACGTCAAATTGCAATGTAAAATCACCTTCTTACTCAAAGATAATATTGCCACCGCGGTACGCACCACAGGCCGAACCTGTTAAGGGGTTTAAGCTTTGAAATTTCTATTATAAAAAAACGCAGCTCAAGGCTGCGTTTTTTTGAATCAAAACAGGCTTAGTTCAATGCAGCAACGACTGCTTGACCCATTTCAACCGTACCGACTTTTTGCATGCCTTCAGACATGATATCTGCCGTACGCAAGCCTTGATCCAAGACCTGACCTACTGCATCTTCAATCGCTTTAGCAGCCGCTTCTTCACGGAAGGTATAACGCAACATCATCGCCACCGAAAGAATCGTCGCTAATGGATTTGCCAGGTTTTGACCGGCGATATCTGGTGCAGAACCATGACAAGGCTCATACATGCCCTTGCCATTTTCATCCAGAGATGCCGATGGCAACATGCCGATTGAACCGGTCAACATCGCAGCTTCATCAGACAGGATATCACCGAACAGATTCGAGGTGACAATCACGTCAAACTGCTTTGGCGCACGCACCAGCTGCATCGCAGCATTGTCGACATACATGTGCGATAAATTAATTTCATGATATTCGGCATCTTTCAGCGCAGTCACTGTCTGTTTCCACAGCTCAGTTACTTCAAGCACGTTAGCTTTATCCACTGAACACACTTTACCACCGCGCAAGTTGGCCATTTCAAAAGCGACTTTGGCGATACGCTTGATTTCAGACTCTGAATAAACGTCGGTGTTGTAGCCTTGCTTCTCACCATTTTCCAGTTCACGGATACCACGTGGCTGACCGAAGTAAATACCACCCGTTAATTCACGCACAATCAGAATATCCAGACCCGCCACGATTTCAGGTTTTAAGCTTGAAGCATCAGCCAGTTGCGGATAAAGAATCGCTGGGCGCAAGTTAGCAAACAGGTTCAGTTCGCTACGCAATTTCAATAAACCACGTTCTGGACGGATTGAACGCTCAATCGTATCCCATTTTGGACCACCCACGGCACCGAGTAGAATCGCATCGGCTTTTTTGGCCTGTTCAGAAGTCACTTCAGGATACGGTGAACCATGAGCATCAATGGCTGCACCACCGAGTAAGCCCTGTTCCCATGTCAAATCAAGATTAAATTTTTCATTTACGCGTGTGAGTACTTGCTCTGCGGCTTTTACAATTTCAGGGCCGATGCCGTCACCAGCTAAAATCAAAATTTGTTTAGACATGAGATTTTCCGTTTAAAACGTCAGATTCAGACCTGACAGAGGTTAAATTTTCTTTTCTACAAACTCTGCAATCCCGGTGACTGCATTATAGGGTTTGCAAAAACGACGAATGGTTTTTTGCTCTTGTACCAGATCTACGCAAAGCGGATCCGGCGCCGAAGAATTTAATAAACTGCTGCTACGCGCACTACGGTCACGAAACATTTTTAAGCTATAGCGGTTATTGGCCTGAAAACGATGGAATACATGTAAAGTTTCCGCTTTATCCTTACTGATCGGATAAAAACGCACGACCAGTTCATGCTGTCCTGCCGGCACAGATAAATAAATCGAATTGGCCTGATTTAAATTTTTGGCCTGCAAGCGCACCAGTTTCTGCTTCAGCGCCTCATCACTGATGCGGCCATTGTCGGCGTTGACAATAATGGTCTGATTGAAGCGTTCGAACTGACAATCTGGCGTCCCTGTACAGTAGATCAGGGCATTGCTTTTGCTCTCAGTATTTTCTTTGGCATGTTTGAGTTTCATCGTGTCGATGCTTTGACATGCAGTCAACAGCACCGATACTGAACTTAAAGCAAGCCACTGTTTCCAATAATTCGCCATAATGTCTGTCTTACCCAATCAAAAAACTCAATAATCTTCCGATATTAGCAAGGGCATCGCAGTCATGCCATGACAATTTTTACTGATTTATCCATGAATTTCGGCAAATACCCAAGGACGCGATTGTTTGGTTTTTTCTTCATAGGCACGAATATCATCCGCCACCTGCAAAGTTAAGCCAATATCATCCAGACCATTTAACAGGCAATGCTTGCGAAATGGATCGACTTCGAACTTAAAGCTTTCACCTGTAGGGGTGCGAACTTCTTGTGCCTGCAAGTCAATGGTCAGTTGATAGCCTTCATCTGCCGCACATTCCTTAAATAACTGCTCAACAATATCTTCAGCCAAAATCACGGGCAACATACCGTTTTTAAAACAGTTATTAAAGAAAATATCGGCAAAGCTTGGCGCAATAACAGTACGGAAACCGTATTCACTCAAAGCCCACGGCGCATGTTCACGGCTAGAACCACATCCAAAGTTGGCACGTGAAATTAAAATAGACGCACCCTGATAACGTGGCTGGTTCAAGACAAAGTCCGGATTGATCGGACGAACTGAATTGTCCTGACCTGGATAACCTTCATCCAAGTAACGCAATTCATCAAACAAATTGTCACCAAAACCGGTACGTTTGATCGATTTCAAAAACTGTTTTGGAATAATTAAATCGGTATCGACATTGGCACGGTCTAAAGGTGCAACGATACCTTGTTCAACGGTATAAGCTTTCATATTTATTTCCCAATGAATCCGTAACCTCTCCCTAGCCCTCACTTGCGCTTCGTTTTAAAGCAGTGCTTAAAACTCACTCAGGAGAGGGAACCCCTTCTCTTGCGCCATTTGGCTCATGGAGAAGGTCAGGATGAGGGCTTAAACTAGAATGAACGAACATCAACAAAGTGACCGGCTATCGCAGCAGCGGCTGCCATGGCTGGACTTACCAGATGAGTACGACCGCCATTGCCCTGACGACCTTCAAAGTTACGGTTCGAAGTCGAGGCACAATGCTCGCCCGGCTGCAACTTGTCGGCATTCATCGCCAGACACATTGAACAACCTGGTTCACGCCATTCAAAGCCCGCTTCGACAAATACCTTGTCCAAGCCTTCCGCTTCTGCCTGAGCTTTGACCAGACCAGAACCCGGAACCACCATCGCCTGTTTGATTGAAGATGCGACCTTACGACCTTTGATCACTTCGGCTGCAGCACGGATATCTTCAATACGCGAATTGGTGCACGAACCGATAAAGACACGATCCAGTTGAATCTCAGCCAAGGCCTGACCGGCATTTAAGCCCATATATTGATAAGCACGGTTCCAGTCATTGCGTTGTACATCGTCTTTGGCTTGTTCTAAAGTTGGTACTGCTTGAGACACTGGAATGACCATCTCAGGAGAAGTTCCCCAAGACACTTGCGGCTCAATTTCTTCACCTTGCAACACGACCACCGTATCAAAATATGCACATTCATCCGAATGCAATGTATTCCAGTACGCTACCGCCTGATCCCACTGTTCCGCAGTCGGCGCATAAGGACGGCCTTTAACATACTCGATAGTTTTGTCATCGACAGCGACCATACCCACGCGTGCACCGGCTTCGATCGCCATGTTACATACAGTCATACGGCCTTCAATCGACATGTCACGGAAGACCTGACCACCAAACTCAATCGCGTGACCGGTACCGCCTGCGGTACCAATCTTGCCAATAATGGCCAAGACCACATCTTTCGGTGTTACGCCCTGGCCTAATTTGCCATCAACGCGTACCAACATGTTTTTCATCTTCTTTTGAACCAGGCATTGGGTTGCCAATACATGTTCAACTTCTGATGTACCAATACCGTGCGCCAAGCAGCCAAAAGCACCGTGTGTTGCTGTATGCGAATCCCCACATACCACAGTCATGCCCGGCAAGGTCAAGCCTTGCTCCGGCCCGACCACATGCGCGATGCCCTGACGGATATCATTAATATCAAATTCAACAATATTAAAGGTCTTGCAGTTATCATCCAAAGTTTGTACCTGGATGCGCGAGGTTTCATCTTCAATTCCGGCAACGCCCTGCTCACGCTCTTTCTTTGAGGTTGGTACGTTATGATCTGGTGTGGCAATATTTGCACTTAAACGCCATGGCTTACGCCCGGCCAATTGCAAACCTTCAAAGGCCTGTGGAGAAGTCACTTCATGTAATAAGTGACGGTCGATGTACAGTAAGGCAGAACCATCATCACGTTGCGTTACTAAATGGTCGTCCCACAATTTATCATATAATGTTTTTGCTGTTTGGGTTGCGCCTGCCATGTCGATGTACTCCACTGGACTGGGTAAATTCTTTCTCTGATTTTGATTATATCGCTGCAATCACATAAATCTAATTTATCATTTTTATCAGTTAAGAAACTTTTTGGAATCTTTCAAAAGCTGAATCAAATCATGCTTGAGCACTATTTTTATAAATCTAATTTTCCGATTAATTTATAGAAAATATTCGCTTTTACAAATTAAATGAGAATTATTATTATTTCCTCATCGACAGAGATGATGATTTTGAGGAACTTCGACATGGCACATATTCAACGCTTTGTAGACAACAACCAGCGCATGTTCAAAAAGACCTTCAGCTACTACATTATGCACATTACTGTGGCGATGATTGTGGGCTACTTGGTGACTGGCAGTTTAACCATGGCCATTGCCTTAAGTTTATTAGAACCAACAGTACAGGCAGTGGCTTTCTTCTTTCATGAAAAAATCTGGGAGGGTAATAACCAACAGCAGAATGAGGACATTACCGTCTAAGCTCTTCGGTCGAGGTTCCTGATGAAAGACTGCCTTTATAGGTGGTCTTTTTTAGTTTTTAAAATGCCAAGGCTTTGAAAATGTATAGTAATTCAGCACTGCAACATAGATGAGCTAATTTTGCTTTGATTTATTCTTAAAATATAACAATAATAGATTTACACATAAAAATTCTTTATAGGTGATTAAGATGAATCTCGCAGCCTTTGAAGCCTTCGTGAAAGTCATGGAAACCGGTTCGATTTCTCTGGCCGCAGATCAGCTCTTCATTACCCAGCCTGCTGTCACCAAACGTATTCACAGTCTGGAAGAATACTTTGGGGTCAAGCTGTTTGAATCTGCCGGACGTGGCGTACAGGCCACCCACGCGGCGCACTCTCTGTTACCTAAAGTGAAAAACTGGCTGAATGAACTCGGTGATATTCATTATACCTTGAGTCATGAACAGGGTCAGGTACAGGGCAAACTAAAAATTGGTACCAGCCATCATATCGGCCTGCATCATCTGCCGAGTCATTTGCGCCGTTATGTCCAGGAATATCCGGACGTGACTCTGGATGTGCATTTTGTAGATTCCGAACAGGCGCATGAACAGGTAATTGCCGGCGATCTGGAACTGGCATTTTTAACCTTGCCGCCCCGTGGTGATGCGCGTCTAAATTACGTGACCATCTGGAATGATCCTCTGGTCTTTGTGGTGGCACCGTTTCATCCGCTGGCACAGCAAAAAAATCTGTGTCTGGAAGATTTGCTCGACTACCCGAGCCTGTTGCCATCATCACAGACCTATACCTCGCAGATCACCTTGGCCGAGTTTGAAAAACAGGGTATTAAACCGAAAGTCAGCATGAGCAACAATCCGCTGGAATCGATCCGGATGCTGGTATCGATTGGCTTAGGCTGGTCGGTACTGCCAAAAACTTTGGTCAATCATGACCTGCACCAACTGGATATTAATCTGGAAATGAACCGTCGCTTGGGTATGGTTTGGCATCCGGGTCGTACCCAGTCCAAAGCGGCACAAGCTTTGGTTCAGCTCATGCAAGGCGCCTCCCTGTCTATTTAAGCTGTTCCTGAACATGCTGCATCCAAAACGATGCAGCATTTTGTTACCGAAATACACCCCATCTGGCGATATCTTTCGAGTATTTTTAAGACAATTCCATTCTTTTGCATGCAGAGGAATGCTTAAACTATTCGATGGAGCCTGACGGATGCAGCTCGATTCTCCCCTAAAATCCCACTCTCAAGATAAAACCAATACAAGCAGCCTGTGGCTTTCGGCCAAACCTATGCTGCTTCCCACGCCGGCACTTGATTTTTCCGATGAACAGACCGCCCGACACGGTCTGCGTGAATATTTCTTAAATACTTTTGACACCTATGAGCAACTGTTTGAATGTCTCAAGCATGAAGATGCTTTTTTTATTAAACCGATTACTTTACGTCATCCGCTAATTTTTTATTTTGCCCATACCGCCACTTTTTTTGTCAATAAACTGCTGCTCAGCAAGCTAATTAGCGAACGCGTAAATCCGCATTTTGAAAGTATCTTCGCGATCGGTGTAGACGAGATGAGCTGGGATGACCTGGATGAAGTGCACTATGACTGGCCCAGTGTGCAGGAAGTCCGTGATTATCGGCATCAGGTACGTGCCCTGATCTTGAGCATTCTAGAACATGCTCCGCTGACTCTACCCTTAAACTGGCAAAATCCTTGGTGGACGATCATCATGGGCATCGAACATGAACGGATTCATCTGGAAACTTCTTCCGTGCTGATTCGCCAGCATGCTTTGGAACATGTACGCCAGCATCCGCAGTGGCGCGCCAATATCATTACCGGCATGGCTCCGGATAATCACTTGCTAGAGGTACCTGACGGCAAGGTGCTTTTGCAGAAATATTTTAACGATCCATTTTATGGCTGGGACAATGAATACGGCCAGCATGAAGCGCAGGTAGCGGCTTTTGCAGCTTCCAAATATCTGGTATCGAATCAGGAATTTCTGGCCTTTGTCGAAGCACAAGGTTATCAGACCGAACAATACTGGAGTGAAGAAGGTCTAGGCTGGCTGCAATTTTCACAAGCTGCTCATCCCTGTTTCTGGCGCAAAACTGAATTAGGCTGGTCATTGCGACTGATGCTGGAAGAAGTGCCGATGTCTTGGGACTGGCCGGTAGAAGTGAATTATCATGAAGCCAAGGCCTTTTGTCAGTGGAAATCGCAACAGCTGGAAAAAACCATTCGCTTGCCGACTGAAGATGAATGGTATCGCCTGTATGCGGTTTCCGATCTGGATTCAGATTTACCGAGTCCTGAACAGGCCAATATTGAATTGAAATACGGTACCAGTTCCTGTCCGGTCGATCATTTCAAGCAGGGCGATTTTTACGATATTCAGGGCAATGTCTGGCAATGGACTGAAACTCCGATCTATCCATTTCAGGGTTTTCAGGTGCATCCGTTTTATGATGATTTCAGCACACCGACCTTTGACGGCCGCCATAACCTGATGAAAGGTGGCTCCTGGATTTCGGCGGGCAATGAAGCTTTATATAGTTCCCGCTATGCCTTCAGACGGCATTTCTTCCAGCACGCTGGTTTTCGCTACGTCGCTTCTGATCAAGCATTGCAACATTTCCCTTCGAACTATGAAAGCGACCAGCTGGTCTCCCAATATCTGGAATTCCAGTACGGCCCCGAATATTTTGGTATCGCTAATTTTGCCAAAACACTGGTCGATCTGGCACAACCCTATTTTCAGCAAGTGCCATGTCATCGTGCCTTAGATATTGGCTGTGCTACCGGCCGCGCCAGCTTTGAACTGGCACACTATTTTGATCAGGTGACCGGTCTGGACTTCTCAGCACGTTTTATCCAGCAGGCAGTCTATTTGGCTCAAGGCAATAGGGTACGTTATCAGCTGCCGCTAGAAGGTGAATTAAGCGAAGAAAAAAGCTGTTCACTTGAAGATGTCGCTTTGGAACAGTTTGCGTCAAAAACGGAATTTTTTCAGGCCGATGCCTGCAACCTGAAAGCACATTTTAGCGACTATG
The DNA here is from genome assembly GCF_053543775.1 of Acinetobacter endophylla. Classification (NCBI taxonomy): domain Bacteria; kingdom Pseudomonadati; phylum Pseudomonadota; class Gammaproteobacteria; order Moraxellales; family Moraxellaceae; genus Acinetobacter; species Acinetobacter endophylla. The sequence goes on from NZ_JBLVOM010000232.1 coordinate 163,591, forward strand.
ATTTTATTCTGGCAGCGAACCTGATTGACCGGCTGCATCATCCGAAAGACTTTTTATTGCAGATTCATAAACGTATCAATATAGGTGGAATTTTAATGCTGAGTTCGCCCTATACCTGGCTGGAAGAACATACGGCGCGTAGCGAATGGCTGGGCGGTTTTCAGCAGGATGGGGAAAAGATCACGACTTTGGCTGGTATTTCCAACATTTTAACCCAGCACTTTGAATTGGTGGACGAACCCCAAGATGTGCCTTTTGTGATTCGAGAAACGGCCAGAAAGTATCAACATACCCTGTCACAAGTCACGATCTGGAAACGGATTCGCTAAAGGTAAGGTCATAGTCTAAAAAAGCCAATCATACGATTGGCTTTATATCTTATCCTTCACTGGTTGAATTTTCATGCAAGGATTCATTGAGTTGATCTACCACAATCGCCCATTCGCCATCAGAGGCTATTTTCTCGCTTAAAAATTGACGTTGTGCCTCTGACCAATACGGCGCATCCAGTAAAGTCAGATCTTTATGCAATTGATGCTCGTGAATAAATGTTTCAATACCTTCTGCACTGGCATCCAAGCCAAGCTGTTGGAACAGATGTGTCATACGTGGTCGAACGTGAGTCATATCTCATACCTCAGAATCTACTATTGTTATCATGTCCTGTTTTTCGAGCATAGCATGTCTGATTCAGCTGGACTGTGAAAAAACATTAATATTCAAATGAGGCAAATAAAAAGCACAACCGAAGTTGTACTTAATAATCACATCAATGAGTTCGGAGTGATTAGATCGACCAGTCCTGTATTTCCCAGCCTTGTTCTTGGGCTAGAGTTTCCAAGCGATCATCCGGATTCACTGCAATCGCATGATCCGCATATTCCAGCAAGAAACGGTCATTAATCGAATCTGAATAAGCCCAAGACTCGGTTACGTCACGGCCTTCCAGCCATTGTTCCAGACGCACCAGCTTGCCTTGCTGATAGCATGCGGTATTGATGACTTTACCAGTATATTTCCCATCAATGACTTCAGCATTGGTGGCAATAATTTCAGTAATTCCGAATTCACGAAAAATGGGTGCGGTAATAAAGTCTGAAGTTGCGGTAATCCCCACTAAGGCATGCCCTGCTTCACGGTGGCGCTCAATGGCTTTAAAACCTTCAGGACGCATTTGTGGACGAATGACTTTTTGCATGAACAGTTGATGTAATTCAATCAAATAATCATTGTCATGTTGGGTTAGAAACTGGAACACAAATTCATTATAGGCATAAGGATCCAGCTCACCTTTTTTATAATCGTCATAGAACTTGTCATTCATGGCGCGATGCTGAACTGGATCGACCAGGCCCTCACTGACCAAAAACTCTCCCCAAGAATGATCCGAATCCGTGTTTAACAAGGTGTGATCGAGATCAAATAGCGCCAATTTCATGAAAATACTCGTTAAAACTGAAATTTAAGAAAAAAATTGTAAATCTATCTCCGCTAGTCGATAGAAATTCGTTAAGATCATAGCAATTTTAACATTTTTAAACTTTGCTTTTTTCGAGTTGGATAACGAAATAATGCTCCCCGATGGCAAAGGCATAAATTAAACAATTTTTAGGTAGCCAAATGATCGACTCTGAAGGTTTCCGACCGAATGTCGGGATCATTTTGGCAAACGATGCTGGACAGGTTTTATGGGCAAAACGCATTGGTCATAATGCATGGCAATTTCCACAAGGCGGGATCCAATATGGAGAAACCCCTGAGCAGGCACTCTATCGTGAGCTGAGAGAAGAAGTTGGCTTATTGCCCGAACACGTCCAGATAGTCGCGCAAACCAAAGGCTGGTTGCGCTATCGTTTGCCGCATCGATACATTCGTACGGACTCTGATCCGGTCTGTATCGGTCAAAAACAAAAGTGGTTTTTACTCAAACTCACGGCCCCCGTTCAGCATATTCAGTTGAATCTGTCTGATCCGCCCGAATTTGATCAATGGCAATGGGTCAGTTACTGGTACCCACTCGGTCAAGTCGTGAATTTCAAACGTGATGTTTACCGCAAAGCCCTGGTGGAGTTGTGTCAGCAACTGCCCCAGCAAAAACCTTAAAAAATCGCATAAATAATGCAGATTTTTTACGCGGCTATTGTTATAAATAAACTTAATCACTGAAATTCTGAATAGACGGAGCAGACCTTATGTCGAATATGCAACTGGACACCTTGAGACGTATTGTTCAGGAGATCAATGCGTCCACCAGTTTGCATGAATCACTCGACATTATGGTCAAACATGTGGCCGAGGCCATGCAGGTTGATGTCTGCTCGATCTATCTCCTCGATGAACGCAATCAGCGTTATCTGCTCATGGCGTCTAAAGGCCTGAATGCAGAATCTGTCGGCCATGTGTCTTTGCAAACCGGCGAAGGTCTGGTGGGCCTGGTTGGGCAGCGTGAGGAAATTGTCAATCTGGACAATGCCCCTAAACACGAGCGCTTCCTGTTTTTACCTGAAACCGGTGAGGAAATTTATAACTCCTTCCTTGGTGTGCCGGTGATGTACCGTCGTAAGGTCATGGGTGTGCTGGTGGTTCAAAATAAAGAATCACAGGACTTTTCTGAAGCTGCTGAATCCTTTCTGGTCACACTCTGTGCGCAGCTTTCTGGCGTCATCGCCCATGCCCATGCCGTTGGCAATATCGATGTATTCCGTAAACCGAGCAACCTGCCCGCTTATAAAACCTTTCAGGGAGTTTCTGGCTCCGGTGGTATTGCCTTAGGTCGTGCAGTGATTCTTTATCCGCCAGCAGATCTTGCCGCAGTCCCTGACCGTGAAGCGGATGACATTAGCGAAGAACTGGAGCTATTAGATAACGCCCTGAATTCAGTCCGCGAAGAAATCCAGTCGCTAGATGACAAAATGCAGGATGCGTTGATGGCCGAGGAACGCGCACTGTTTAGCGTGTTCTTGCGTATGCTGGATGAAAATGCCCTGCCTTCAGAAATCAAGGCCTTTATTCGTGAAGGTCACTGGGCACAAGGCGCCGTGCGAATTGTCATTGACAATCATGTGGCACAATTTTCCCAGATGGAAGATGATTATTTACGTGAGCGAGTGGCGGACTTAAAAGATCTGGGTCGCCGCATTCTGGCACGTTTACAGGAAGCCGATGCCAGTCACCGTGAATTGACCGATGAAAGTATTCTGATTGGTGAGGAAATATCGACGGCTGCACTGGTTGAACTGCCCGTGGATAAAATTGCCGCGATTGTCACTACCGAAGGCGCCATGAACTCGCATATGGTGATCGTGGCGCGTGCCCTTGGCATTCCCACCGTAGTCGGTGTAACCGAACTGCCAATCAATACCCTCGATGATGTGGAGATGATTGTCGATGCGCATCAGGGTCGGGTCTTTATTAATCCGCCACGTCGCCTGCGCAGTCGCTATAAAGAAATTCAAAAAGAAGAAGAACAGATTGCCAAAGATTTGCGTCAGTACGAAACCAAAGATGCAATTACCCCGGATGGCATCGCCGTAAAACTGTACGTCAACACCGGCCTGATGATTGATGTGGTGCGTGGCGTGCAGCGCGGTGCCAAAGGTGTCGGTTTATACCGTTCTGAAATTCCGTTTATGCTGCGTGACCGCTTCCCGGGCGAGGAAGAACAACGTGCGATTTATCGTCAGCAACTCAGTCATTTTGCCAATAAACCGGTGGTGATGCGAACGCTGGACATTGGTGCAGACAAAGACCTGCCGTATTTCTCGATTGAAGAAGAAAATTCGGCACTCGGCTGGCGTGGCATTCGTTTTACCCTGGATCATCCGGAAATTTTTTCTTCACAGATTCGCGCCATGCTCAAAGCCAGTATCGGACTGAATAACCTGCATATTCTGCTGCCGATGGTGACCAGTGTCAGCGAGGTCGAGGAAGCGCTCTATCTGCTGGAACGTGATCATGCGGCGATTCAGGAAGAAGAACAGGTCAAGGTAAACAAGCCTAAACTCGGTATTATGGTGGAAGTTCCCAGCGTACTATATCAGATTGATGAATTTTCCGAACTGGTCGATTTCTTCTCGGTCGGCTCCAACGATCTGACCCAATATCTGTTGGCCGTCGACCGTAATAATCCACGGGTGGCCAATGTCTATTCACACCTGCACCCTGCAGTAATGCGTGCCTTGACCCGTCTGGTTCAGGACTGTCATCGCAATGAAAAACCGGTCAGTATCTGCGGTGAAATGGCGGGTGATCCACTGTCTGCCGTTTTACTCATGGCCATGGGCTTTAATACCCTGTCGATGAGTTCAAGTAATATTTTGCGGGTACGTAAAACCATTTGTCATGTTCCGATGAGTGATGCACAGGAATTGCTGCAACATGTGTTAAAAATGGACAATCCACTCATGGTAAAAAGCTGGCTAGAATATTATTTCAGAACCCATGGTTTAGGGGATATGGTGAAATCAGCATCACGTATGGTGAGTGCCTAATACGGGACTTTTTCCAGTCCCTCGACAGTGGTAGAGGTGGTTATGGAATTTCTGGTCATCCTGTTCATGATTGTTGCGGTGTTTTATGTGGTCATTCTTGCACCAGCTTTGGCTGCCCGCAAAGAAGCTCATAATTCCGGTTCATCTTATATACGCCCTGCCAGCAATCGAGCAACGAGCTATGCCGATCGGCCTAAAATGACTCCATTATTGGGCATTGAAATTTCGGCATCGCAACGGCGGCGTTTAGGCAGAGATGACCCCTCCGTCATTGCCGCCAGACTCTATCACCAGCAAAAAGATCAATTTGCCAGTTTTCAGCAGGCCAGACCACAGCCTCACTCCCCTCACCACAACGCGCCAGTGCAAAGCAGACTCAATAAATTCTTTAATGACTTAATTGCGGATGAATCGACAACGCCATCCCGGCATCCGAATCAATATTCGCAAACTCGTAATAACCGGCCTGTCGCCCCGCTCTCTCCAGTTAAAACCAATCCTAAACAGTCACCGCGTCGTCCCCAGCCACCTTACCGACCTTAAGCGGCCATTAAAAAAGGGCGATCTTCCATGGAATATCGCCCTTGTCTGTGCTTGCTGTAGCCACGTTTTGCATTTTTCTTTCGGTCTACAAAGACCTGGCTTTTGTTGACTTCATACATGTGTTTTGCCACAAAATTGTGGATTACCACCTGCTCGGCTGTTTTTTTCTTGGCCATCTTGCTCTCTATATGATTTGGAAGAAGGAGTGAAATAATTATAGGGCCGACTGACTAATTTTCAAGCATATCTGCCAATGCTTTTTTAAAAATAAAGTCCATTTAGCTAGGATTTTCTGTATGCAAAAATGGGAGCTATAGCCAGAAAACACCCTTATTTCATTCATTATTTTTATGGGTTTCTTCAGCCAAACAAAACTCAATTAAAAAACTATTTAAAGTAAATCAGTTATAAAATGTATTTTAAATAACACTTTTCACTTATTATTTTTATCCTTTGATAAAAACATATTATGGACTTAGATATTGTTATTTTCGTTTAATCCCATTCATTATTCGAGTTATTCAAAATATATAGAATTTGATATTGTCAGAGAGTGGAAAACCCGTTACTTTTTAAGAGTAACCATTTAATTTTCAATATTTTAAACTTTATTAACTTTAAAAATATTTTTTGAGTGATCTCACTCAATTATATCCTGAATTCCGTTTTGTGCTGTAACACCCTTTATTTAAAGATATTGTAAATATAGTGAAACCTGATCTGATTAGCATATATCTCAATATCTTATGAATACTAGATAAACGACACAAGATATTCAAAACTTGGAGAGGAAAGATGAGCCAAGATTTAAAAAAATGCCCTGTCACCCACCTGACCACTGAAGCTGGTGCACCTGTGGTCGACAACCAGAACAGTATGACGGCAGGTGCGCGTGGACCTTTACTTGCCCAGGATTTATGGCTGAATGAAAAACTGGCCAACTTTGTCCGTGAAGTGATTCCAGAGCGTCGTATGCATGCCAAAGGTTCAGGTGCTTTCGGTACCTTTACCGTGACCAATGATATTACGCAATATAGCCGCGCTAAAATTTTCTCTGAAGTCGGCAAAAAAACCGAAATGTTTGCGCGTTTCTCAACGGTGGCGGGTGAACGTGGTGCGGCCGATGCTGAACGTGATATTCGCGGTTTTGCACTGAAATTCTATACCGAAGAAGGCAACTGGGATCTGGTCGGCAATAACACCCCGGTATTTTTTCTGCGGGATGCCCGCAAGTTCCCTGACCTGAATAAAGCAGTCAAACGTGATCCGAAAACCAACAAGCGCAGTGCCACCAATAATTGGGATTTCTGGGCATTACTGCCTGAAGCCTTGCATCAAGTGACTATTGTCATGTCGGATCGTGGGATCCCGACCGGTTACCGTCATATGCATGGTTTTGGCAGCCATACTTTCAGCTTTATCAATGCCAAGAATGAACGCTTCTGGGTGAAATTCCATATGCGTACCCAGCAAGGTATTCAAAACCTGACCGATGCTGAAGCTGCAGACTTGATTGCCAAAGACCGTGAAAGCAGCCAGACCGACCTGTTTGATGCCATCGAACGTGGTGACTATCCAAAATGGAAAATGTACGTTCAGGTCATGCCAGAACTGGAAGCCGAAACAGTGCCTTATCATCCATTTGACCTAACCAAAGTCTGGCCAAAGGGCGATTATCCACTGATTGAAGTCGGTGAATTCGAACTGAACCGCAATCCGGAAAACTATTTCCAGGATGTGGAACAGGCTGCCTTTGCACCAAGCAACCTTGTACCGGGCATCAGCTATTCACCAGACCGTATGTTACAGGCTCGTCTGGTGAACTATGCCGATGCAGCGCGTTACCGTGTTGGCGTGAATCATTCACAGGTTCCGGTCAATGCTGCACGTTGTCCTGTTCATTCGAACCGCCGTGATGGTCAAGGCCGCATGGATGGCAACTATGGTTCATTGCCACATTACGAGCCGAATAGTTTCAGCCAGTGGCAGGAACAGCCGGAATTCAGAGAACCGCCACTAAAAATTACCGGTGATGCCGATTTCTGGGATTTCCGTGAAGATGACAATGATTACTTCAGCCAACCCCGTGCCCTGTTCAATCTGATGAATGACCAGCAGAAACAGGCTCTGTTTAATAACACGGCCGGAGCAATGGGTGATGCACTAGATTTCATCAAATACCGTCACATCCGCAACTGTTATAGCTGTGATCCAGCCTACGGCGAAGGCGTAGCACAAGCCCTCGGCATGACCGTAGCAGATGCCCAAGCAGCACGTGAAAGCGATCCAGCCAAAGGTTTGCCTAGCTTTCTCTAAGCCAGTTTAGACATGTATAGAAACCACCTTCGGGTGGTTTTTTATTGCAGCATCAAGCACTATAGAAACAAGCTGGCACAAAAAGAAATACAATAATGCATCCGAATATTGAAGACATCATTCAACAACACGACATTGTTTTATTTGATGCTGTTTGCGTGATCTGCAATGGCTGGGCACGGTTTTTGATTAAATACGATAAAAAGATTCAGTTTAAACTGGTTTCCGCCCAATCGCCTTTAGGTACGGCACTGCTCGAACATTATCAGATGCAAACCGAGCATTACACCACCATGCTCGTCATTCAAGATGGCACTCTCTATACCGAATCGACTGCCTTGCTGAAGGTGCTGCAGCATCTCGGTTTTCCCTTTAATTTAATGAGCGCAGGTTATTTGGTTCCGCGCTTTATCCGCGACTTTCTATATCGTGTGGTTGCTTTAAATCGTTACAGGCTATTTGGTAAAACCGAGTATTGCCTGATTCCATCCAGCGAAAATAAACGCCATTTTCTGGAAGAAGCTGTCTGTACTGGCCATTCAACTCATTTAATAGGAAGTGCTTAAACAATAATCCGCTTGCCTTCCCGTATGCAATAAAACGGATTAATTAACTTGGAAGAATGCTTGATGATCTCATGCAACTCATGTTCCGGTGCATCCCGGTCTTCATCTGTGAGCTGAAAAGTACGGTAATGAATCGCCAGTGAGCATTTGGCCTGCAAGTCATGATGGGCATGAAAGGCATCTTCCGGATTCATATGGATCGCACGCATCAGTTCACGTGGCTCATACGCTCCTATCGGAAGTAAGGCAATTCGCGGTGCACCCAGACGTTTACGAATTTCTTTAAAATGTGAGGCGTAGCCACTATCTCCGGCAAAGAAACAATGTTCCTTGCCATATAATAAAGAAAAGCCTCCCCAAAGTGCACAGTTCTGATCGCGCATACCGCGCCCTGAGGCATGTTGAGCCGGCGTATACACAATCCGGATCTCTTCAAAAAAGGCATTTTCCCACCAGTCCATTTCATGCACGGTGTAATGTTCTGGCAAATACCAGGCATTACCCAGACCGGTATAAATCGGCATCTCAAAAGTGTTGTGCAGCCATTCCAGACTGGCCAGATCCATATGATCATAATGGTTATGGCTGAGTAGTACAGCATCAATCTGGGGTAACTCATCCAGAGCAATGCCAGCCGGAATGACCCGCTGCGGACCCGTGGAAGCCGAAGGACTGGCATATTCCGACCAGACCGGGTCGGTCAGGAAATTATAGGGGCCGATCTGTATTAATGTGGTGGCGTGACCAATAAACCAGACTTGCCAGTCATCCAGAGCTGCATCTGGACGCTGCTGTGGCAATGCGCGCGGACGAGAAAAAAACTCGGCACGCTCTTCGTCAAGATTGACATTCCAGGTCTTGGATTTTCGGGTAATGAGCCATTTTAATAAAAAAACGCGACCGCGCGATAGAGAAGCATGCTCAAGATTACGAAACTGTTTTCCGTCGAAATGATCTGAATGCAGATACTCAAACACTGGCTTAGACCAGAGATGTTTCCAACTGGATTCCGTGATTAACTGGAATTTTTTAGTTTTGAGAAGATCTTGCATAAACATCCACTATTTATTATTCGCTATATGCAAGACAACAACCTCTTGAAATGGTCAAGCGGTGCATCTTTTAATGAGCATACAAACTAAAAACAGGCACACTGCAACATAGTATGAAATCCGTCACAGAAAATCATGTATGTTTTTGTTATTTTTAGCAAAAAAAATGGCATTTCATCGGCCTTATGGCTGGCTGAAGTCTGGGATTATCTAGAAAAATATTGCTCTTGTCCTTCTGTCTAAAAATACAAAATGATACTCAATATTTATAAGCCCATGCTGACAAAAGCATGTCTGCCCATTGATGATTTTATGATGAAATTCGCCATACCTCAGTATCATCACATCAATTGTGCGAGAAAGGCAAGTTGAGATCAAAATACCAACCTCAAGCGTTTTTTAGATCTTTATACACGACCTTGAGTTCGTTCCAGCCATACGGCCTTGGTTTGGGGTTTCACAAATAAAGCAATAATTTCCGGGTGCAGCTGTTTAATCTGCGCTTCGATCCGGTTGACACAGGCTTCAATGTCATCAGAAGTTAAATCATCTTTAAATTCCAGACTCAATGATGCAATGACTTGCTGAGCGCCCATCTGCTCAGTCAATACCCCATTGGCACTGAAAACTGCCGCATCCTGTTGAGCAATGTTTAATACATCTTCACGCAGTTTTGGATCTGCCGTTTCACCCAGTAACAAACCTTTGGTTTCACGTGCCAGAAACCAGGCAGATACTGCCAGCACGATACCAATTAAAATCGATGCGGCACCGTCCAATTCAGGAATATTCAGTTGATGCGCCAGAAAAATACCAACCAGAGCAATCACCAAACCGACCAGGGCGGCAGTATCTTCAAATAACACGGTAAAGGTCGTTGGATCTTTACTGTGTCGAAATGCTTCAAAATATCCCAGATTTCCCTTTTGTTTACGAAAGGTTTTTAAAGCCACTGACCATGAAAATCCTTCAAAAAGAATCGCCAGACCCAGCACAATATAATTGATCAATGGATCCCGCATGACTTCAGGCTGAAGAATATGCTGTATCCCTTGATAGATGGACACGATCGCACCCAAGGCAAAAACCATCAATGCCACAATAAAAGCCCAAAAATACAGTTCACGCCCATAACCAAAAGGATGTTTGGCATTTGCCGGTTTTTCTGATTTTTTCATCCCATACAGCAGTAAAATTTCATTCAAGGTATCCACTACCGAATGAATTGCTTCACTGAACATGGCAGAGCTATTGGTTATATAGGACGCAACAAATTTAACCAGCGCAATCGCCAGATTACCAAATAGAGCTGCATAAACTACGATTTTATTGGATTCAGACATCCTGACACTGTCCTAAATAAGCTTGTGCAAGCTTGAATGATTTATGTATCAAAATCTTAATCATTTATTTTTGAAAGTTGTTTTACAAATTGTTGCTTAGTCGTGATCTCCCACGTTGTTGAATCACTTTACTCTCTACTCAAATAATAAAAGGGCTTTCGCCCTTTTGGTTTTTACAGTTTTAATGCTTGGAAAAATACTGTTCGCGCCACTCTTTCCAGAAATACATGATGATCCCGAACATCACCACAGCAATTCCCGCAAAAGCATGACTGCTGATAATTTCATGATTTAAGGTTGCTCCCAATACCAGAGCAATCACCGGCGTCATCACATTACTCAATGAGACAGTCGAAGCATTTAGACGGCGAATCAGCCAGAAATAACACAGCATTGCCACAATCGAGGACATGATCATGGTAAATACAAAACCAATCATTGCCTGTGTGCTAGGCAACTGAGTCGGCATATGTTGCCAGATAAAGGGTACCAAAATGACTGAACTCGCTGCGGAGACCAGCAATGAACCCGTCGCCTGCGACATCGGACTCAAGGGTGCACTGATCTGTTTAACCCAGAAGATCGAGCTGATGTAAGACACCATACTGATCAGCATTAACACCACACCCCAAGGATTAATTTTGCTGTCTGCCGAGTCGGCGAAAACAAAACACAAACCGGCGACGGCCACTGCCATGCCGAGCCATTGCAGCCAGATCAACTTATGGGTTTTTAAAATCACATGACCGATTAAACCGGCGATCAGCGGTGAAAAACCAAAAATCAGTGCCATCAATCCTGAGGTCAGATAATTGGCCGCCAGATAAATAAACAGCTGCGCGCCGATTAAATTCAAACTGCCTGCCAGATAACTTTTCATTGAAGTGCGGTCAAAAGGCAGCGGGTCGCGCATGATTTTCAACAGGAACAACGCAATAATCGAGGCACCAAAATAGCGAATGATCAGCACCCACATCGGGTGAATCTCGGCCACGCTCCAGACAATCGCCAGTGGCGTTGTCGCCCAGATCAGCACCAATAAAGCGTAAATACTTGCCGTGACCGGCAATGAAGATGAAGAACTCATAAGTCTCCTAAACGAGGCCAAGAAGTTCTGGATCAGCAACTTCAAAAATAGCGTATAGCGAATTCATGCTGAGATGAAGTTTTAATTTTTGATAAATTCATCAAGTTTCGTGCATAAAAAACAGACCTATGCAAAACATAGGTCTGTCCAAAGATATCTCAATACAACTTAAGCAATTTTGCGTAAGTCTTGCGCGATATCCAAATGTTTTTCAACATCAAACGCCGTATTTTTGCTGATCATTTTTTTCAAATGACGCATTTCTTTGGCTGCATTCACGGTAATCCCGCCAACGATCTGACCATCTGTCACACCATACATCACGAATGAATTGTCTGCACCTTTGGCTGCATCCATTTCACCACGGATATGCCATTCAGCTGCGGCCATATCGCCGACAAACTGGAAGTTTATATTCAGCTGATCCGTCCAGAACCAGGCCGGATTGGCTTTCGGATGTTCCACACCCATCACGTGACGCGCAAAGATGCCTGCCTGAAGGTTGGCATTTTCCCAAGTTTCAACGCGGCGGTGATTGCCACAGTCACGTAACTGAGTCGCAACATCACCCGCTGCATAAATGTCAGCATTCGAGGTTTGGCAGTGTTCATTGACTTTGATCGCAACATCAACATCCAGACCTGCATCTAGCGCAAGCTGTGCATTTGGCACGATTCCGATTCCGTAAACTACAGCATCAGCACGCAGTTCTTCACCGCCTTCCAGCGTTACCACGACTTCTTCACCATCTAAACGGCAATCTGCAATCTTGGTTTCAAGACGCACATCGACCTGGTTTTGACGATGCTGTTCCAGCAGGAATTCGCTCAGGATTTGCGGTGAACAACGACCCATGACCATCGGACCCATTTCGATCACAGTGACCTGACAGTCTTTGTAACGTGCAGATGATGCCAACTCAAGACCAATCACGCCACCACCGATCAGGATGATACGGCGACCGGCTTGAAGTACAGGCACCAGTGCCTGTGAATCTTCCAAGTTACGCAGGGTATAGACGTGTTTGCCCAAAGCATCGAAATTAGGCAAACGGCGCGCGGCACCACCTGTTGCAAGCAAGAGCTTGTCGTAAGCAACAACATCACCGTTCAGGAGTTCAACCGTTTTCGCTTCGGCATTAATTTTCGCTACGCCATTGCCGCGAATCGTTTCTACGCCTAAATCTGCCAGTTTCTGTTCCGACAGGATTTCGATCTTGGTTTCTTCAGGTTTTAGAATCACATCTTTAGACAACGGTGGACGCTCATAAGGAAGATGGCTTTCATCACCAATTAAGGTAATTTTGCCTTCATACTTGTTGCCACGAAGTTCTAAAATTGCGCTCGCACCTGCCTGGCCAGCACCCACGATCACGATGTTGTTTACGTTGCTCATTTTCTTAACCTTTTAACTCTGCAGATACGATACCGAAGCCGGCAATCCATTCGCTGATGTCTTCATAGCAATGTGTGGTCATTTCATACTCACCCATTTCGCTTAAGGCAGCGAAGGCAGCCATCCAAGAACGGACTTCCTGACCACCACGACCACCATCATGGCGGATTTCAGCTTCAGTCATCGCTTCTAATGTTGCAAAATCAGCATGCTTGAAGGTTTCTAGCAGGGCAATATCCCATTCAGCATTCAAAGGCACGGCAACTGACGTATCCCCTGCTGCCAGCTTTTGACCCACTGCAATAATCTTGGATTGACGTGCATGACGTGCTTCAGGTGTTGGATAACGGCCTGCAATCAGGAACTCTTCTACTTCTGGTGGTACTGCACCCATTTGTGGTGTAGGTGGATCATGTGACAGACCACCGGTACCTAAAACAAGCACACGCTCATTTTCAAGATTTAAAGATTTGATGTATTGACCCACAGCACGGCCCAAAGCGATGGTACGCTTGGTGGTTGGCATCGGTGCAGCAGCGCCATTAATAAAAATTGGAATCGTTGGGTAACGATCAAGTTTACCTTCACACAGGAAATGTAAGGGCTGAGTCACGCCATGGTCAGCCTGCATACGGTATGAGTAGGCAACATCTACGCCTTCATCCAGTACACGTCGAACCAGATCTAATGCCTTGTCTTCAGGTACATCAATATGGTCATTGTCCTTGCCATAATCCCAGTCACCTGCGGCTTTGGCACGAATACCCACGCAGAAACTTGGCATCAGGTCATAGAAGAAACCATTAAAATGGTCAGGACCAAAAGTAATGATCAGGGTTGGGTCGTAAGCTTTTACTTCAGCAGAGAGTTTTTCAAAAGCATCACGAACGGCTTGTTCTTTACGCTTTTCCTGTGGTGAAGCAAATTCCATTAAAGGACTGTGCGATGCACAAATAAGTTTAACGGCCATGAGAGACTCCAAAAAGGAAGACTTAAATCCTCCCCAACCCTCCTTTAAAAAGGAGGGAGATTTTCCCCCTCTTTTATAAAGAGGGGTAAGGGGAGATTTTTAAAAGCAGATTTTTATTCGTCAAAGAAACCGGCACGGGGCTGACGTAAGCCACGAATTCCCAGACCGCATTCTGCATTGATCAGAACGCCAGTCAAAGGACGGTTATTTTGACGAGATGCCAAGAGTACGTATGAACCTGTCATATCTTCCGGTTCAGGCAAGAAATTCAGTGGCATACCACGTGCAATTTTCTCAGGATCACGTGCATCGAGCAGGCCAACATTTTCCTGACCGAGCGACGCTGCGCCTTTGATATTCACATTCATACCTGACGGTGCAACCGCATTCACTCGTACTTTAGGCGCAAGCTCATAGGCCAATTCTTTCATAATACCCACCCCTGCATGCTTAGATGCAGTATATACAGGGCCTCCGCCAGCGGAGTACAGTGCCGAATTAGACAAAGTAAATATGATAGAACCTTCAGAAGCGATCAATGCCTCCAGTGCAGCCTTCGCGCCGAGAATGAGTGACTTGGTATTAATCCCCATAATCTCGTCAAAGGCTTTTCCCAGCTGCTCACCAGAGGTGTTGACGATATCGGCATAATGATCCCAGATCCCGGCATTGCCGACGAAACAGTCGAGTTTGCCGAAACGCTCTACAGTGGCATTCACTGCACGAACGTTGTCTGCATAGCTGGCTACATCGCCTTCAATCGCAAGAACTTTACCGCCAAAGTGTTCGTTTAATGCCTCCACTTTTGCTTTTGAACGTTGAAGAACGGCAACTTGTGCACCCTCTTCCAGGAAACGTTCCACTAGCGCCCAGCCTAAGCCTGAACCACCACCGGTAATAAGTGCAACTTCGCCTTGTAGCCAACCCATGATTACTCTCCTGCCATCTCTACATATAATGCGCCGTCTTCAACAATCACTGGGAAAGTTTTGATTGGATCAGTTGCAGGTAGACATAATGCTTCACCTGTTTTTAAACAGAAACGTGCTGAATGCAATGGACATTCCACAGTACCGTCATCTTCCAGATAGCCTTCAGACATAGAAGCATTACCATGACTGCATTTATCGTTCATAGCGAAGAATTCACCGCCATTGTTAAATACAGCCAGCGCTTCGATACCGTTTACGTCACAATCTACTTTTAACGCTTCGCCTTCGTCTAATTCGTCAACTTGGCAAACAAAAATCTTATTCATTAGAAGAACACACTCAGGTTATGTGAGCTATATGTCGCTTGATCAAGCGTGATCTTACGGTTGAAGATCTGGAAGCCGAGGCCGCCTTCAACTTTACGGATCTTGTCATGACGTTTACCGCAGTAAATGACAATGTCTTTCTCTTTTTGCGTACGATATAGCAAATAGGTTACGTACACGTCGTATTCGCCTTCAACTTCAGTTGGCTCTACGATCACGTTGCTCACCATGTGGGTGGTACGTGATGGAGGCTCTTCAGCCCAAGCCATACCGGTTTCCAGACGCGCTACACGACGCTCTAAAAGGTCTTTTGAATCGTTGAACACCCAAGTGGTAGGTGGTTCAACTGAACGACGACGGTCACGGGTTTGTGCGTTTGGTGTGGTACGTAGCGTGTAAGAAATATCTTCAGCTAACGTATCCAACCATTCGCGGAATTTCCAATCGTCTAGCAATTTTGCTTCGCGATACAGGAACTGACTAATTTGGTGATGAAGTTCTAAGCTGATTTGACTCATTTCATAAGCTCCTTCTCATATTCGTCAGCTGCTTTTTCCACGTCTTCCCATTTTTCATGGATCAATAAATCTGCCCAGCGGCGGTACATACCACGTGCTGCAGTTTCAGAGAAAATGTAGTTGGTGATACCCGGGATACCATCTTCACGTACTTTTTCGTTGCCTTTACCCATTTCCATAATGAGTTTATTTTGACGCGCTTTGTAACCACGTAAAACTTTTTGAATTTCAATCCAGTTCTCAGAGTCATCTTGCTCGAGGAAACCGGCTGGACCAAAGGCACGCGTTGCAGAACGTTCAAATGCTTCTTTCACTTCTTGAGATGCTTCAGCATCCGCAATACAGAATGCCCATACTTCGGTTTTGTTTGGACCACGTGGATGCCATACGCGAAGTGTTGCAGTACCGTTCAACCAAGACAAAGTTGGGAACATGGTGTTGTGACCTGCAAGACGCAGTGCACGAGTCTCGCCTAGGCGCTCTTTAACTTCGTCGTAAGTTTCACGGAAGTAGTTGGCAACTTCACCGTCAACCCATACGTTTGCGTCTGGTTTCTCTGTGAAGAAGAAGCCTGAACCATGACCACGTGAACCGTACTGGATCGCGTCTTTGGCAGTTTCCCAAACTGGACGAGCCGTTTGTGCAGCACCTAATTTCTTAGAAGATTCGTCGTCTGGTTTCGCGCCCAATACTTGGATCGCAGAAGCGTGAGAGAACAAGGCGTGGTATTGGTCAGATGCGAACTGTTCAGCCGCAAATTTCCAGTTACACTCGATTTCCCACTTGTGGACACCACCGATAATTTCTGTACCACCTGGACGACGGTCAACAACGCCATCTAAGTACCAAGCGATATCGCCCATGTATTCTTCAAGATCAGGTGTGGTTTCATCCCAACAAGCGAATACCAAGCCTTTGTAAGACTTCACACGATTCACTTCAACCAGACCCCATTGCTCTTTACATGCACCATGTGGGTAAGCACGATCTTCAAGCGGGATATCTTTTAAAGAACCGTCAATGCCGTATGACCAGCCGTGGTACGGGCAAGTAAATGCACGGGTATTACCACAGTCAGCGAAGCTTACACGCATAGAACGGTGACGGCACTGGTTTAAAAATGCTTTGATTGAGCCATCTTTTTGACGTGCCACAATGATTGGATCTTCGCCCATGTAGGTGTTGAAGAAATCACCAGCCTTAGGAATTTGGCTTTCATGGCAAAGGAATAACCAAGTACGACCGAAAACACGTTCGAGTTCTAATTCGTAAATGTCAGGATCTGTATAAATAGATGGCGTAATACGTCCATTTTGTGCATCGACTAAAGCATCGATTTCGCGCACATCAATTTTTCCACTCATGAAAAGCTCTCCTGTGACCTATCTTTGGCACAAAGTAATAGACTCAACTTTTCAACGATGATGGATTTGACAGCGTTTTTCGGGAAATATTTTTTTTGTTTCAATTAAGAGCTTAAAGCAATTATTAAGCACGTGAATTTTTATATTAAAACATCTATTAATTCCGCCAGAGCATTTAGTTTATGAATGGGAAAATAATCTTCACGACATAGTTGTTTATAGATTATACTTTGAGGAAATTATAGTAAGACATTTTTTGGATTACTCTTTGGGTTGATGACATGGAATTACGACACCTTCGCTACTTTATCACCGTTGCTGAAGAGCTCAATTTTAGTAAGGCAGCACTTAAACTTTATACGGCTCAACCCTCACTTAGCCAGCAAATCAAAGACCTGGAAGAAGATGTCGGGGTAAAGCTACTCAACCGAACCAAACGTAAAGTAGAGCTGACCGAAGAAGGCGCCGTATTCCTGGAACAGGCTCGTCTCACCCTGGCACAGGCGGACAAAGCCGTTGCCATGGCACGTCAGGTGTCACAGGCCAAGCAGCAAATGCTCCGCATCGGTTTTGTACCGGTGGCCGAGATGAAAATCTTCCCGTATATCTTGCCAAATCTACGTGTACAGAACTCGGATTTAAAAATTGAACTGCTCAGCCTGAACAACAATGAGCAAATGCGTTTGTTAAAAAAAGGTGATCTAGATCTGACATTTACCCGTCATAATTTCAATAGTGATGAAATTGAAAGCCAGTTCGTGATTCGTGAACCGCTGATTTTTCTCCTGCCTAAAGATCATCCCTTAGCAAAATACGAAAGAATTCCTGTTAAAGCATTGAATGGTATTGATTTTATTATTCCATCAGCAGAGCAGTCCTTGACCCTGAACCAGGCTATTCTGGACTTTGCCAAAGCCAACGGCATTGAACTCAATATCGTGCAAAAGGCCGATAATATTTTATTTAATATCAACTCGATCGGAATGGGCCTAGGCTGTACCATTTTGCCTGGCTATATTGCACCACTAACCATGGATAATACCGTGATTCGTCCGCTGGACGTGGAGTTGCCCTATTTAGACCTGTATGTCAGCTACCATAAAAACAACAAATCCTATGTCGTGAGCAAATTTCTTGAGCTTTTGACCCGTGTGTTCTATCTGGATATTAACCGTAGCGAACAAAATTAATCCTATTTCTTCCCTGCATTAGGCATATGCCATTCAACTTATGATAGGCATGTGCTTTTTTTGTTTTATTATTTTATGCTTAAGAATCCATTTTTAATTCTATTTTATAATAAAGAATCTATTTCTGGCGCTTAAATTTTTCACTTGCCCTTGACCCAAATTGTGTATTTTTAGCTCTAAATGTACTGCATTTACCACTTAAGTCTAATAAAGTTTCATTCGGATTTTTCTCAGTTTAAATAGCTCAAGCCTATAAAAATTATTAGATTTTTATATTTATTCAAATAAATGAGAATCAAACTCACTTAGGTGCGCTACCTTAAATATTTCCGATATAAAAAAGGATGACCAAAGCCATCCTTTTTTAAAACTATATCAAACTTATTTTACGCCGTGAACAGCCAGGTAGTTTTTGATCACAGTGTTGAACTCATCTGCTTTTTCAACTTGAGACCAGTGACCGCATTGGCTGAAGATATGTGCATCAGCATTTGGCACGATGTTCAGGATGTCCCAAGTACGAGAAACCGGAATCACCACGTCTTGCGTACCATGAATCAATAGTACAGGCACAGTAATGTCTTTCATTTTTTCGAAGTCTAATGGGAATTCGAAACGGTCACGGTCACGTGCGCCAACCACATCCATTAAACGATTTGATGCATAGTCATTTGCAGCAGAAGCAAAACGTACTTTTACCAGTTCATCTGTAATCAGGTCTTTGTTTACGACAAACATAGAAAGGGTTTTCTTGATTCCTTCTTCTGTAAGAACTGGGTTTGCGTGAGCTTTAAGTGCAGCTGTCTGTTTCGCACCGCCCGTACCCATAGACACGATACCCAAAATACGATCTGGATAATCCAATGCCATCTGGAATGCTAACCAGCCACCCAGAGAGTTACCGACCAACCAGGTTTTTTCGATACCCAAAGCGTCTAGCGTACGAATCGCATGATCTACCCAGGCACGGATACCATATTCAGTACCCGGCGCAACCACAGTTTGGCCATAACCAACGGTATCAATCGCGATACAACGCGCCTGCTCGCCAATTTGTGGCAGGTTTAACCACCAGTTTGCTGCAGCCGATACACCTGTACCTGAACCGTGTAAAAATAGAATAGGCGTACCTTCACCAATTTCGTGGTAATGGGTCAACTCGCCTTCAGCGGTTTCAATCCATTTGTCTTCTAAGCCAAAGAATGGATCTGTTTGATAGTCAGGGATTTGAACAGTGCTCATATTGCTTCCTCTTACAGTCTTTCGCTTGCGTGTCCCTCTATTTTCAAGAATTCGACGTCAAGTTGACTCATTAAAATGACTTGTGTACACCCTTATATTAACCGCTCAGCCGCAGCAAACTGATACAAAATTACGATTGCACCCTACAAAATAGATATAATTTAAGTATTTGTTTTATATATTAATTTAAAATAAAACACTACTCAATCTAAGCCTTTAATGAAACAATGCAACGCTTAAACCAAAAAGCAGCCAGAAGACTGACTGCTTTTAAAATATACGGGTATTAGAATTTATGCGTATAAGTGGTGGCGACACGGTATTCTTGCAGGTCTGGTTTTGCTGGATTGGCAAAATTCACATCAATATACATTCCCTGTATACCCAAACCTTTTAATTTACCTTCTGGCACAGTGTAATTAACAATTGCATTTACTTCATCTGTGTTGAAGTTTTGACCTTGATACGCCCCAGTACCTTTCTGATCATAACCTTTGAAATATACGGCTGTTGCGTTTAAGCCTTTTGCACCCATTTCAGAGAAGTCATAGCCATAAGAAACACTCCATGACTTTTCTTCTGGCGCGGTAAAGGTCGCTACCCCCCAGTTCGCCAGATAAGGCTGTGGCACCCAGCCACCCAATGTCGGGAATGCGCTATCACCAAACATTTGCTGGTAACCCACACCTACGCTATGTGCACCATGATTCACTTTTGCGGCGACAGACACAGCCTGGTTATCGATCTCACCATATAGCTTGTCACCTGACTCCGAGTTATCGAAGTAACGAATATGGCTATCTAATTTGGTTTTTTCACCAAGCGCAGTTTTGTAATTCACACCTAGATAATGCTGTTGATAAATGTCTTGAACATCGGCATACCAATAACTTGCACCCAACTCTTTTGTTAGTTGATGATCTACACCAGCAATCCACATACCATCTGATTCAGCGCCATTATCAAATTGTGGTGGATTAAATTTAGTTAAATCACGGAATTGATTATCATAACGATTGTTAATACCATCAATATACGCCAAAGTTAACTTGGTATCTTTAAGGTCTTTAGACTCTAACCAGGCACCACTATAAGTCGTCAATAACTGACGCGATGGATCGAATACCAAGACTGGAGATACCGGCAATAACTCACCGACTTTCAGTTCAGTTTGTGACACTTTGGCTTTTAAGGTCGCGCCGACTTTACCGAAATGGTCTTTTGACTCTTTGCCATCGTGCGGTAAAACCCAGTCCGGATTTTTATCACGGCCATTGAGTTTGACTGCATGTTGCACCAGTACATCAGCACCAACCTGCACACCACCACCGATATCGTGATAACCGGACTTGGCATCCAGAGTCACCCCTTGTGACCAAGAACCCCAATTACGTGATGAGTAGTCATCTTGATACTGACGGTCTAGATAAAAGTTTTTAAATTTGAGTTGAACATTGCTGTCGTCAATAAAGTCTGCATTCGTTGCAGTTGTCCCTAAAGTTGCTGTCGCAGTAAGCATTGCAATCCATAAATTGTGACGACGCATGATGAGTTCCCCATTCGGCTGATAAAATCCATGCAGCCATCATGCGCAAGTCGGTTTAAATAAAAAATCCGACCACAGTATTAAACTTTTGCTCTTTTAGCTCTGCATATTCCAAGCCCAGATTTAAGCACTCAATCTCTTAGATTTTAAACCGATTAAAGAAAATAAAAATTTGACCAGATATTTAATTCAAATTTCTGTTTCCTTTATTAATAAGCGCAATTTTTTTAAAAACTTTAAGATAATATTTTTTATTTATCGTTTTTATGTTTAAGGAAAAAATTAAACTGAAATAATCTTCACATAGCACTATAACTAAAATATCTGAGATCAGAGTTTTAATATATTATTAAATCTACTTAATAATAAAAAAGCATCCAAATCGGATGCTTTTTTATTAGCCTTATTTTAATACGAATGCATTAAAAATTAAGCTTGTAACTCGCGCGCTTTAGACATGGTTAATGCCAGGTCTTCAATCATGTCTTCCTGACCACCTACCGTACCACGGCGACCAAGTTCCATCAGGATTTCACGTGCAGATACGCCATATTTCGCTTCAGCGCGTTTAGCAAACAACAGGAATGAAGAGTAAACACCCGCATAACCTAAAGTAGCCGCATCACGGTCTGCACGAATTGGGTTGTGCATCATTGGAATCACTAGATCTTCAGCAACATCTTGTACTTTGAACAAGTCAACGCCAGTGTCCATACCCATACGGTTTGCCACAGCGATAAACAGTTCAAGTGGCGTATTACCTGCGCCAGCACCCAAACCTGCAGATGCCAAGTCAACACGTACTGCACCTGCTTGAACAGCAGCAACAGTATTCGATACACCCATACCTAAGTTGTGGTGACCGTGGAAACCAAGCTCAATGCTTGGGTCCAAGTGTTGACGTAAGTGACCTACGCGATCAATAACGTCTTGAGGAAGCATATAACCTGCTGAATCTGTCACATAGATACAGTTTGCACCGTAAGACACCATCTTGTTTGCTTCTTCAAGCAATTTTTCAGGAGATGCCATATGCGCCAACATTAAGAAACCGACGGTGTCCATTTCTAGTTTACGTGCAGCGGTGATGTGCTGCTCAGAACAATCCGCTTCAGTACAATGCGTCGCCACACGAATGGTAGAGACACCAATTTCATGTGCCATTTTCAAATGGTCAACCGTACCGATACCAGGTAAAAGCAATGCAGAAATTTTTGCATTTTTCATACGTGGCACAACAGCGGATAAATATTCTTCATCCGTTGCAGCAGCAAAACCGTAGTTCACTGATGAACCGCCAAGGCCGTCACCGTGCGTTACTTCAATTAAAGGTACGCCGGCATCATCAAGTGCTGTTGAAATTGCAATCATTTGCTCAACAGTCGTTTGATGGCGCTGCGGGTGCATACCATCACGTAAAGTCATATCATGAACAATAATCTTAGACATTTTGGTATTCCTTTAAGCTTCAGCGGTGTTGAACACGTGTTCTGCGAACATTTCTGCAGTACGTGCAGCTGCTGCAGTCATAATATCCAGGTTGCCTGCGTATTTCGGCAGGAAGTCACCCAGACCTTCAACTTCCAAGTAAATTGATACGCGGTTGCCATCAAATACCGGACCATTTACCAGCTTGTAACCTGGTACGTATTTTTGAACTTCCTTGATCATGGCATGTACAGATTCAGTAATCGCTGCCTGATCCGGCTCACCTTCAACCAAGCAATGTACTGTGTCACGCATCATTAAAGGTGGCTCAGCCGGATTAATGATAATGATCGCTTTACCTTGTTTCGCGCCGCCGACTTTCTCGATTGCACCCGCAGTGGTACGTGTGAATTCATCAATGTTTTTACGCGTTCCCGGACCAACCGACTTAGTCGATAC
Organism: Acinetobacter endophylla; assembly: GCF_053543775.1. Lineage (NCBI taxonomy): Bacteria > Pseudomonadati > Pseudomonadota > Gammaproteobacteria > Moraxellales > Moraxellaceae > Acinetobacter > Acinetobacter endophylla. Next base: position 186,358 of record NZ_JBLVOM010000232.1, read on the forward strand.
AGTTGCAATGATTTCGCCGTATTCAACAGGTTGAACGCGAGAAACCGCAGCCACCATCGGAATCGTTGCCTGACCGCCACATGTCACCATGTTCACGTTTGGTACTTCGCCCGCTTGTAGCAATGCTTCAAGGTTGACTGGTGGTACACAAAATGGACCAATCGCAGCAGGCGTTAAGTCGATCATCAACACGCCAAGTTCATTCAGCTTGCGGCTGTTTTCAGCATGGACATAGGCAGAAGTTGCATCGAATGCAATTTTGATGTCATCAGCAATCACATGAGGAAGCAGACCATCGACACCTTCAGCTGTGGTTTTTAAACCCATTTTCGCAGCACGCGCCAAACCTTCAGAAGTCGGGTCAATCCCCACCATCCAAACAGGCTCTAACCATTCGCTACGTTGTAATTTATAAAGCAAATCAGTACCAATATTCCCTGGACCGATCATTGCACATTTAATCTTTTTCATGAATGTACTCTCTTGGAATCTTGATTATTCAGCAGCGAATGCAGCGGTTACTGAACCGAAGCCTTCAATTTCAACCTTGAATTCATCACCTGGTTGCGCCACAACCATTGGACCTAAAGCACCCGTCAAGATGATGTCGCCTTTTAAAAGCGGACGGCCACGACGCACCATTTCATCTGCAAGCCAAACAGCAGCATTCAATGGGTTTGCAAGACATGCTTTACCCACGCCTTGAGAAACGACTTCCTCACCGCGCGTCATCACCATCTTGCAGTTCACAAGATCAAGTTTTTCTAACTTAACCGGCTGAGAACCCAAGACAAATGCAGCAGAAGATGCGTTATCCGCCACAGTATCAATCAGGCTAATTTTCCAGTTTTCGATACGGCTATCGACCACTTCAATTGCAGGCAGTGCATAATCAGTTGCGCTGATAATGTCTGCATACGTGTGTTTTTCTTTGGTTAAATCCTGGTTAATCACCAATGCGATTTCTGCTTCAACTTTCGGCTGAATCAGAAGGCCGGCTGGAATTGCTTCACCATCGCCATAAGCCATATCGGCAAATAACATACCGAAATCCGGCTGATCTACACCCAGTTGCGCTTGAACGACTTTAGACGTCAAACCGATTTTACGACCCACCAGACGGCGACCTTCAGACAAAGCACGCTCGGTATTCACTTCCTGAACGGCATAGGCGATATCTACGTCAGCACTTTCACCGCCAAGTTCCGGGCGAATCGGTGCAATCGCAGTTTGTGATAATTCAGCGCTACGAAGTGCTTGTGCAACTGATTCAACAACAGCAGAATTCGACATCAATGTTTCCTTAAACTGCAAAAATTAGGCTTATGCCGGGATCTAAGAGGGACAGAAAATATGGACATGATCAGGCTGATCATCCGTATGGACTGCCTTTCTCAGAGCGAGCATAGGAATAAACAGTTTTAGGATGGGAAAAATACGGCGTTTGTGCCAATAGTTATTTTATTTTTTGCTATAGCTATTATCTATAAGAATAATTTATGAAAAACTAAATAAAACAAAATCTTATTATTTAAAACACATCGTTATTTAGCAAAATAACTGCCATAATATGACCGAATAAAATCAGTACAATTACGACTTTAGACTAAAAGATAAGAACCAGCGATTAAATCTGCAGCACTCCCCAGCCAATTCAAACCGGGGAAATACTTGTTTTTCACTGCAACCAAGATAATGGATTAAACTGCTTGTTTCCATTGGACTTTAGCCAACAATGCAGTATGTAAAGCAGCCACATCATCCACGATACAGACTGGATTAAATTGAGCCAAAAGTTCAGGCGCATGCACGCCATAACTTACCCCAACGCTTGGCATGGCAATATTTTTCGCCATTTCCAGATCATAAGACGTATCACCGACCATAATCGCATGTTCAGCCTGCACACCGGTTTCCGCCAGAATTTCTTCTAACATGAGTGGATGAGGTTTAGAATGGGTTTCGCTGGCTGCGCGCGTAGTCACAAACAGCTCCTCACTGTTCGTCTGTTTCAATACACGATCCAGACCTTTACGACTTTTACCTGTAGCAACAGCCAGCTTTACGCCTTGCTGCTGTAAATCTGCGAGCATGTGCGCTACGCCTTCAAACCAGGAATCTCCTGACGAGTTGGCAACATAATGGTCGGAATAAGCCTGCAAAATATCCGTATGTAATTCTGGTACTGCCGGGAATAAACGCTGCGCGACTTCAGGCAAACCTAGGCCAATAATGCTTTTGGCATCTGCATTCGTTAAAGGCTGCTGAAATTGCTGTGCGGCAAACTGCAAACTCGCCACGATTTGACCAACTGAATCAAATAAAGTGCCATCCCAATCAAAAATGACCAATTTTGCAGGTATGTTCATAAAGATTTCCTAGATTTGATTCAGGGTTAAGTAGCTTTAACACCTCTCCCTAGCCCCTCTTTAAGAAAGAGGGGAATTCCCTCCTTTTCAAAGGAAGGTGAGGGTGGATTGAATTTATTAAAAGAAAAAAATAAGTCCTTACTGAGCAGCCGGTTTATCCGCTTTCTGCGCTCTTAACTGCGCCACCAGACTCTGCATATCTTCCGGTAATGGCGCTTCAATCGCTGGATATCCTGGAATGTCCAGACGCATTGCGTGTAAACACAAACGGCGTGGTTTTGGCCCACGATATTCCGTTTCATGCCCATACTTTTCATCGCCTACTAGCGGATGACCAATGCTCAAACCATGAACACGAATCTGATGGGTACGACCAGAAAGCGGAGAGGCATACACCAATGTGGCATGCATAAAACGCTCTTGCACATTCCACTGGGTTTTAGACTCTTTGCCTTCTTTCGGTGACACGCAGACGCGACGTTCACCATTGGCCAGCTCATAACGATGTAAAGGTGCATCAATCAGCTGTTTATCCAGACTGACCTGCCCTTTTACCACAGCGGCATAGGTTTTTTTGATTTTATGTTCACGCAACATATCTTGTAATGTTTTCAACACGCTACGCTTTTTGGAAATCATCACCAGACCGGAAGTATCACGGTCAATCCGGTGAATCAGTTCCAGATACTTTTTACCGGTTGCGGCACGCAAGCCCTCAATCAGGCCATAGGCCACACCGCTACCACCATGCACAGCAATCCCGGAAGGTTTATTCACGACCATCAAACCTTCATCTTCATAAATCACACGGGCCAATAAGCCTTGTGCCACTTTGTCAGAAACAGGTGCAGCAGATTCATCTTTTTGTTCATAGCGAATCGGCGCAACGCGAATCTGGTCACCGATTGCGAGTTTGGTTTCTGCTTTAATGCGTTTTTTATTAACGCGAACCTGGCCTTCACGAATCAGACGATAGATACGGCTTTTTGGCACACCTTTCAGACGACTAAACAGGAAATTATCGATGCGTTGTCCATCTTGATGTTCATCCACTTCAAACCAAGTGACGTTTTGCCATTGTTGCGTAGAATTCATACAGTTACTATGACCCAAAAAATACTAAAATTGATTAAAAACTGATCACTTAGGTTATGCTTTACACAAGAAACATAAGCTTAGCCCATAGGCAGATGATGCAAGGTTTGATATAGTCAGCGCACGGAAACCATCGTTTGTGAGTAAAAGTTGAATCATTTCAGATTTTTCTGAACTTGATTGTTCAATTAAAGACTCACATGATACGGGAAGGTCCCCAAAGAATTATGCCACGCCGAAGGCTTATTATATCGGCAAACAAAGCAAACTGTTGCGTTTAATTGTACCTCAGGTACATAAATCAGTTTGTCTTAAAAAATATGTCGCCAACTTTGTTGGTTTTTAAACGTAAACTGATACACATCAGATTAGTCGCAACCTGAAGACGACTTCAGGCTACAGCGTTGATGCATTGGATCTGCACAGTTTGTAAAGATACGACGACAATTCCGTATCAAGACACTTTCTATAAAGAAGGGATGATCTTCGAGCAATGTGACAGTGAAAGTTACACACATCCAATGCACCGCTCGTCCGCCAGTGAAGCGTTCAGGTGACTTTAATCCGTTTAAAGATTGAAGCCGTATTGCCATCATCAATACGTGAATCAAAAACCGAAGCCCATCTATATTAAATAGAGCTCGGTCATAAAAGACTCAAACCACAATGAAATTCATTGCAGATTTGAGCCATTGATCCGTGATGTGTGATGTTCGCTACGTGTATAGCGATTTTTTGCTGTGTATCACTATAAGGTGTTACACCCATGAAACGTATGTTGATTAATGCAACACATGCCGAAGAAATTCGCGTTGCACTTGTCACTGGTCAGCGTCTTTACGATTTTGATTTAGAAAATCGTACCCGTGAACAAAAAAAATCCAATATCTACAAAGGTCACGTGACTCGCGTTGAACCTTCTTTAGAAGCTGTATTCGTTGAATACGGTGCAGGTCGCCAAGGCTTCCTGTCAATGCGTGAAATCGCGAATTCATATTACAAAGCCGACCCTCGCCAAACTTCGAATATCCGTGAACTGATCACTGAAGGCACCGAACTTCTGGTTCAGGTGGAAAAAGAAGAGCGTGGCAACAAAGGCGCTGCCCTGTCTACTTTTATCTCACTTGCTGGCCGTTATTTGGTATTAATGCCAAACAACCCGAAAGGTGGTGGTATCAGCCGTCAGATTTCCGGTTCAGTGCGTGAAGAACTGAAAGAAATGCTGGCAACACTGAACGTGCCACGTGGTATGAGTGTGATTGTGCGTACTGCCGGGATTGGCCGTTCACAAGAAGAATTGCAACTCGACTTACAACACTTGTTAGACCTTTGGGCACAAATCCAGAGCACGGCAAGTTCAGGCCCATCGCCAATGCTGGTACATCAGGAAGCGGGTGTGGTAACACGTGCCATTCGTGACTACCTGCGTGATGATGTTGCTGAAATCCTGATTGACTCAGAACAAGCCTATAACGAAGCCTATAACTTCGTAAAAGCGGTAATGCCACGTCAGTTAGAAAAACTGAAAACTTATACCTTAAATGAACCTTTATTCGCGCATTTCGCGATTGAAAGTCAAATTCAAACTGCTTATGAACGTGAAGTAAAACTTCCTTCAGGCGGTTCGATCGTAATCGATCAAACTGAAGCTTTAGTGTCAATTGACATTAACTCGGCAAAATCGACTCGCGGTAGCGACGTTGAAGACACCGCGTTAAATACCAATATTGAAGCGGCAGAAGAAATCGCGCGTCAATTACGTTTACGTGATATCGGTGGTCTGGTGGTGATCGACTTCATCGACATGACTAAAGACCGCAACCAGCGTATGGTGGAAGCGAAGCTGCGTGAAGCGACGCAAAGTGACCGTGCCCGTATCCAGTTCGGTCAATTGTCACGTTTTGGTTTGATGGAAATGAGCCGTCAACGTCTGCGTCCTTCTCTTGAAGAAGCGACTGGCTACGTTTGCCCACGCTGCCATGGTACCGGCATGGTTCGTGATCTTCGTTCTTTATCACTTTCGATTATGCGTAAAGTGGAAGAGATCGCGTTACGTGAACGTCATGGTGAAGTTCAAGTCGAAGTTCCAGTCGAAATTGCTGCCTTCTTATTGAATGAAAAACGTCACACCTTGGTCTATTTAGAACAGACTTCAAATGTACGTGTCACTGTGCTGCCGCATCCGCATCTGGAAACACCGCATTATGAAATCACTTATAATGCCGAAGGCTTTGCACCAACCAGCTATGAACGTACTGAAGCAACTCGTTCAAGTGAAAAAGAGTTGGGCTATGAGTCATCTGAATGGCATTTAGAAGAAGAACAACATACGCATGCTGCTGCACCAGCGCCTGCTCAACAGCAAAACAACGGCAGAAACAATAAACGCCGTAACCAGCAAAACCAAAATGCACAGCAAGTACCTGTTGCGCAACAAGCTCCTGCCCAAGCACAAGTTGCTGCTCCTGCATCTAGCCCATGTGCCTGGTTAGAAAACCTCTTTGTTCAAAAACAGGCTGCGACTGTTGATCAATCGCGTACTGCCAACAATGCAGCTGCAGCAATTGAACAAATGATCAATGGCGGTGCGGTGAGCCGTGGTCAGTTCGGTCAATTGTCTGCACCGGTGGCACAACCTGCTCCACAGCAAGTATCTCAACCTGCTGCTCCGGCAAGCAGCAATGCTTACCTGGCACCATCGACTGTAGCGCAAAAACAGGAACGTGATGCTGAAAAACCGGCTGAACGTGATGAAAGAGCACCGCGTCATAACAACAAAAAACCACGTAATCCGAAGCACAAAGAACCGCGTGAGCAGGTTCAGTCTGAAGCTTCCGCTCCTCAGCAACATCAGGTGCATGAAGAAGTGGTTCAGGTATCTCGTCAAGAGCAACGTCATGAAGCACGTGAAAACAAGCGTAATTCTCGCCGTCAGCATCACAACGAGCCATCTCAGCAAAATGATGTTCAAAACAATGAACAACAGCCACAACAGGCAATGCCACGTCGTGACCGCCGTAACCAGCCACGTCAGGAACGTCCAAATCGCCACCGCGATCCAAGCGTGCTGAATGAGCAGGCTCAACAAGCAGCACCTGCAGTCGTTGAAGCTCCAGCAGTCAACGACAAGCAGCTTCGTGTTGAATTGGTTGATGCACCACGTCAAGTCGTGATGCCAACCGCTATGGTCGTGAATATTGACCAGGCAAAAAGCGAAATCGTGGCATTGAATGACAATGCTGCAGTTGCAACGCCAGCGGTTGAAGTTACTGCACTGGCAGATGCGCCAGTTGAAGAAGCCGCGGCTGAAAATGTAGTGGAAGCTGCACTGACAGCCCCTGTTGAAGAAGTTGTGCCAACTGAAGAATCAAGTGCTGAAAAACCACGTGCCAGCAACGATCCGCGTCAGCGTCGCCGTCAGCAGCGTGAAGGCCAGCCTCAACAGGCCACAGTTCAGAAGTTGACTCCGTCACAAGTACCAACATTGGGTCAGTTCACCATTGGTAGCCTGATTCGCCATGTTTATGGTGAAGACTGCTCCGTACTGATTGAACAGTTTGGTTTATTGCCAACCTTCAACCGTGCTCTAGAGAAGTTCACAAAAGAGTACAACGCGAGTCTGGTGGCTGCAGCATCGCCTGCCGCAGAGAAAAAACCGGTTACCCGTGATGTTCAAGTAACCGTAGCCAAGGTTGAAGCAGAGCCTGCTCCAGTTCTGGACCTGACTCCACCAAAACCGGTGTCGGACAAACGTGTCGCAAACGATCCACGTGAGCGTCGCCGTCTAGCTAAACAGGCTGCAGAACAGGCCCTACAACAAGCCAAGCAACAGGCTAAAGTAGAAACAGCTCCGGCAGTTGAAACTGCGCCAGAAGCACCTGTAGCAGCAGAAGCGCAAGCAGAGTCAGCTGAAGCAGCAGCAACTGAAACTCCAGTAGCCACTGAAGTAGCTATTGAAGAAACCGTAAATGCTCAGCCAGCTGAACAAGCCACTGAAACGACGGCACCAGTAGATGCAGCTCCTGCAGAAGAGACTCCAGTGACTGAAGCTCAACCTGAAGATGCTGCGCCAGTTGAAGCAAATGCTGAATCACAAGCTCCTGTTACAGAAGCCCAAGATCAGGCCGAAGTAACAACAGAAGACACTGAAGCCAGCGAAGCTGAAAAAGCGGAGAAACAGGCTGCTCGTCCACGTCGTCCACGTGGTCGTCCACCGAAAAAAGCCAATACTGCAACTGAATCATAATTTGCTCAATTGCAGTCATATAAAAAAACCTAGTCATTTCGGTGACTAGGTTTTTTTTGCTAGATTTAGTCAGAATAGGTTGATTGCACTAGTGTTTTAACGCTAAAAGATGGCTAGCTCGTCTACTGTATATAAATTGAACGTATCGGATACGAAAAATAAATAGGATTCTCATGACCCAAATGAAACCACACGATCTGATTGGGATTGCAGATGTCGCTGCCAAAATCCCGGCTTTCTTGACCAAAGTGCCCAATTTGCTCACTGGTCTAAGACAGGCATATTTACGTACTCCGAACACACCGGCCGGCCTGGGTCTGGCTTTTGAAAAAGCCACCAAGCGTAACCCGGAAGGCATTGCCTTGCGTTTTGAAGAGCAAAGCTATAGCTATGCTGCTCTCAATGCCTGGGCCAACCAGATTGCCCATTTCTATCTATCCTTGGGTGCCAAGAAAGGTGATGTCGTTGCCGTGATGGTCGAGAACCGTCCTGAACTGATTGCCAGTGTAATTGGTCTGGCCAAACTGGGTGTGACGACCGCTTTAGTGAATACCTCTCAAGTCGGCAAGGTGCTGACGCATAGTATCAACCTGGTCAAACCGATTGCCCTGATTGTCGGCGAAGAGTGCCGTCATGCAGTTAACGAGATTCGTAATGACCTGAATATTAGCAGTGACCGCTTACACTGGTTTGCGGATCAAAATACTCAAGCCGATCCGGGTCAGGCGCCTGAAGGCTTTATCAACCTGGCTGAAAAAACCGATCTTGCTCCCAAAGTCAATCCATCAACCACCCATTCGGTGCAGGGCAAAGACGGGCTGTTCTATATTTACACCTCGGGCACGACGGGCCTACCTAAAGCGGTGATCTTTACCAATGGCCGCTGGACGCTCGCTTATGGCACCTATGGGCATGTGCTAAACCTCAATCAAGATGATGTGATGTACTGTACCCTGCCGCTTTATCATGCCACAGGCATGGTGGTGTGCTGGTGCGGTGTCATTGCAGGTAGCAGCACCCTGGCGATTCGGCGTAAATTTTCGACCTCCTCTTTCTGGAAGGATGTACAAAAATTTGATGCCTCTGCGATTGGTTATGTCGGTGAGCTGTGCCGCTATCTGATGGATGCTCCCTCATCTGAACTGGAAAAAGGCCACCGCGTGACCAAGATGATTGGAAATGGGATGCGCCCAAATATCTGGGATAAATTTAAATTCCGTTTTGGCATTCAGGAAGTGCTGGAACTATATGCCTCCAGTGAAGGCAATGTCGGTTTTAGCAATATTTTCAATTTTGACAATACCGTCGGTTTCTCACCCACACCGTATGCCATTATTGCCTTTGATAAAGATAAAAATGAGCCGGTACGAGACCTTAAAGGCCGTTGTAAACGGGTGAAAAAGGGCGAGACTGGTTTACTGATTGGTAAAATCACCCGTCGTTCACCTTTTGATGGCTATACCGACCTCGAAAAAAACAAGTCAGTCATCATGCAGAATGTATTTACCAAAGGTGATGCTTACTTCAATACCGGGGATCTGATGCGTAATATCGGCTTCCGTCATGCGCAGTTTGTCGATCGTCTGGGTGATACTTTCCGCTGGAAAGGGGAAAATGTTTCTACAACTGAAGTGGAAAACATGCTGACCGAGTATGACAAAATCGTTGAAGCGGTGGTGTATGGCGTAGAAATTCCCAATACCAATGGTCGTGCCGGTATGGCCGCGATTACCCTGCAACCCGATGTAAAATTGGATGATGCAGATTTAGCAGCCATGGCCGCTTGCTTTAAAAAATGCTTACCAGCTTATGCAGTACCAGTATTTTTACGCGTACAACAGCAAGTTGAAACCACAGGCACCTTTAAATATCAGAAAAATAAATTGAAAGAGCAAGCATTTGATCCGAGTAAAACCGATGAACGCCTGCTGGTGTTATTGCCAGGTGCAACGGCATATTTCGAGCTCACCGCAGAGATTTTTGCCAATATTCAGGCCTATCAATATCGCTTCTAAGTACTGAAGTTGCCTATTTTTTGTTTAGATAAAGCATAATTGTTGTATTTATAATCAAACATGGGCAACTTTGTTATTTTTTGCTTGCGCTGAAATGAGATCTTGCTACAATACGCTCCATCAAACAAAGTGGTGCTTTAAGCTATTTAGCTTGACTTGCACTGCACATTCAAACCTGGTTTGAATGATGGTTCAGGGTCGTTAGCTCAGCTGGTAGAGCAGCGGACTTTTAATCCGTTGGTCCCGCGTTCGAATCGCGGACGACCCACCACTTATTTGATATTCCTTG